>JANMEI010000633.1:0-7913 GCA_031376865.1 Acidimicrobiia bacterium
ATCACCGTTGTCGGCGAGGCCGGGTTCTGGTTCAAAGTCGAGACCCACTTCGATGTCTTGGAATTTGACCTTCAACTTCGCAAAACCGGCGATGGCCCGCAGCGCTCGTTGTGCAAGATCGCGTGCCGATTCCGTTCGACTGAGACGGAGAAGTGCTCGGCGAAGCTCCGGAGCCAGCATTGACGGCAGCGAACGTCCTTCGGGCGCTTCGATGCGAACCGTTTGGATCCCCTGTTGCTCCGCAGCATCCCGAATACTGTCTAGGAGAACTGTTTTGCCCACCCCCCGCAACCCAACCAGGACCAAGCTTTTGTTTGGCCGGCCACGCCGCAGTCGCACAATCGCTACTCGAGCCGTTTATCGTAGTTCGTCGCGCCCAGCAAGATCCGGCGGGCGCGACCCGGCACCGGGCGCGAATGGGTTGGAAACGGGATCCATTCGTTGATTATGAGGAGATTAGAGCATTTAGTCAACAAACATAAGATCGCTAATATCACTCAAACTGACCGCCGGAGCGGCGTTTTACAAACGTTCGTCGCGCTGAATGACACACTTTGTCGATGGTTCAAGTGATCCGCATCAACCTGGTGGCAGGGGTTTACGTCGTTGCGGTAGTACTTGCGCTATCCGTTTGCGCTGCCCTCGCCGTTGGAATCAAACGCGGAATCGACCGATACGGGAGCGACACTCCATCAACGGAATTGTGGCCCCTTGAAGGAGCGGGCCTCCAACACCCTGCGCATGCCGCCGATTGGTACCACGTGTCGGATTCCAAGATCGCTTATTGGGATGGAGTCAGGTGGACCGGTCAGACGGCCATACGCAACCCGGAACCTTCACCTGACACTTGAACCCAATGCAGACACAGTCAATGGGTGAGCACCGCGGTGAGGTCGCGCCAGCGTCGGTCCGACGTTTCATCGGCTGGGAAAAATAGTTCGATCGACAGTTCAGACAGCAGCACATCCATCGGGGTGCCGAATGTCGTCAAGGTCGTGAACATCGACAACTCCCCGAGAGGTGTGGCCATTCGCATCGCGACGAGAAGTTCTGGTTCGGCGTGGTGGTCGGCATAGTCGGGGGACACAGCGCCGAGACGAGCAACATTGGGATAGGCGGACACTTCGGCAAGCAACTGTTGGGTCACAAGATCGCCCGTCAGATTTGCCGAACGGCGGAGCTGACGAAGCAGATGAGTTGCCCATTCGTCAAAGTTCGTAGTCCGAGCAGCCAGACCCTCTGGGTGAAGACTCAATCGGTACACGTTGGTTGGCGGGCCTAGTACATGCTGCGGAATACCAAGGCTTAATATGTCCGCAGACGAATTGGTAGCTACCACATTCCAATATCGATCAACTGCTGCTCCCGGATACGGATGCGCATCCAACACTCGTTGAATCGATTTGCGCACGTGAGCCATCGAAGGATCATCGAACGCAGATTGGGGGAACCGTGGTGCATATCCAGCAGCGAGGAGCAGCGCATTACGTTCGCGCAGCGGAATGTTCAAGTGTTCGGCGATGAGCAACACCAGCTCTGGGCTTGGTTTGGATCGGCCTGTTTCAACGAAACTGAGGTGACGGGCCGACACTCCCGCTTCAACAGAAAGATCGAGTTGGCTCATTCGGCGACGCATCCGCCAGTCGCGAAGTAATTCCCCAACTGTCGCCCGAGCCATGCTGCCACCGTACAGTCGTTGCTGCATCAATACGATTACCTCACACGTCATGCGCCGACGAGAATCATGACCCCGCAGGTAGTAGCCATCGCTCACGGTTTCGGCGACAGTGACTGCATGAACACCATCACTGCCCCCAAGCCCATCAAGAAGCTCTGGGCAAACTGGCTTGTGCTGTGGACCCAAATGGTCGGCCTCTTCGCCAGCATGATGCTGCTGTCACGAGCTTTCACCGAGAGGTTCTTCAATTGGGTGGTCTTCGGCTCGACGGCGAACCCGTCAACCTTTAGTCCCGAGGCACTTGATTATCTGCGGCTGACATTCATCGTGATGTCGGCGGTCATGATCGGATGGGCAGCGCTGCTGTGGTTCGTCGCCCGCGGTCCGTTTCGCGTTGGCGAGCCGTGGGCCTGGTCGGCGCTGACCGTGTCGATTGTTGGTTGGTATGTCCTTGACTCAGCATTTTCCGTCATCAATAACTTCCCAGAAAATGCCATCTTGAACACGGTGTTCGTGGTTGGGGCATTGCCACCTCTCGTGGCCACCCGTCCGTCAACTCGATGAACCGGTACCTGCCGGATGGAGACCTAAGCGACTATCGACGGCCTTTGGACATCGCCTTCTTGTTTTGGATGAAGTCAACGAGCACGTAGTCACCCAGTGTCTCGGGGGTTGTGTAGAACGCTCGTCCGCGGTTCATCTCGGTGATCCGACCGATGAACGCTTTGAGATAGCTGGTGGCGTCGAGCATGAAGGTATTGATGGTGATGCCCTCCTTCGTACAGCGCGCTACTTCGGTGAGTGTCGCCTCAACGGTTTCGCGAACTGGGGGATAGCTAAAGAATGGTTCGCCGTTAGGAAGTATGTGTGCAGTGGGTTCGCCGTCGGTGATCATGATGATCTGCTTGGTGCCAGTTTGCTTTGCCAACATACGGCGAGACAACAAAAACGCGTGCTGCATGTTGGTGCCGTAGACAAAGTCCCAACTGACTTCGGGCAACTTCTCGGGCTTGATCTCATACGCAGTTTCCGAGAACCCGACGATGCCCAGAAAGTCTCGTGGATACATCGAGCTGATCAACGAGTGCAACGCCATCGCTACTTTTTTGGCGGACAGGAAGTTGTCACGCATCGGCATCGACAGTGAAAGGTCGAGCATCAAGACGGTGCTGCTGCGCACCAACGTTTCTGTTTGCTCGATCTCAAAATCGTCAGGGGTGAGCTGCACACGACCCGATTCGGTGCGAGCACCTCCTCGTGCCAACGCGTTACGGATGGTCCGCTCGATCGACAGATTGAACGGATCGCCAAACTCGTACGGTTTGGTTTGATAACTACGTTCGGCGCCGACCCCGATGCGCTCGATCTGGTGACGACCCAACTGATCTTTCGCTAGCTTCGAGAACAGCTCGTTCAGCGCGTTTGACCCGATGCGTCGCATGCCGCGCGGAGTCAGTTCCAGCCGGCCTTCTTTGGTTTCAACCAGACCAGCCTGCTCAAGCATTTTGGTGAGCTCGGCCAGTTTCTCTAAGGCCCGAGCACCATCGTCGCCAAGGAGTTGTCGGGCGATGTCGAAGTCAGCCTCGGCAAGCGCACCGGGGTTGCTGGCATTGCGCATCAGGTTTTCGAGCTGATCGATATTTCCCAGCTCTTGCATGACGCTCATGGCGTCGTCCATGCCCATGGGATTGTCGCCTTGAAAGTTGAACCCCTTGCCCCAGTTGAGATTGGGGAACGCTTGTTGCAAACCTTGGCCGAGTTGCTCAACCTGCCAACGCAGGTCCATGTCACCCAATAACTGCTCTGACAGTTGCTGCATTTGGGCGCGTTGCTCGGGTGTCATGGAGTTGAGCATCTGTTGCATGGCCGCCATCTGTTGGGCCATCTGTTGCAGCAACTCTTCAACCGATTCCGGGTTGCCAGGGAAGAAGTCGCCGAACTTTTCCATGAAGTCTTCGAAAGCACGCTGGGTGTCTTGGCCCTCGTTGTGCATGTTGACCAAATTGTTGAGGTCTGCATACATGTCTTTCATGCGGGCCATATCTTCGGGGGTCATGTTTTGCACCGCTTGCGACATATCGCCCAACATGTTGTCCATCAACTGCTGCCGAAGTTTGTCCATCAACTCGTTGAACTTCTCGGCTGCTTCGTTTGACGCAAAGTCGTAGTTACCAAGTTCACGTACTTTCCCGGCCAAGTCTTCCGGCAAAAAGTCCAAGGTCATGTTCTTTTCCATCGACATGCCTTCGGCCGTTTCCTGGCGACGTTGGTCACCAGAGTTGCGGGCCTTGTCGACGATCTCGTTGATGGCGTCACGCTCGGTGTCAAGCACTTCGTTAATCGCATCGTTGACCTCGTCGTAGACACCGCCAAGGTTGTTCTCTTCGAGTCGTTGCTGGCGCCGTTCGCGAAGCTTCTGCAACAACTCTTGCATGCCCGCAACGCGTTCACCGTTTTTGTCGGTGAAGCCGTTCTGCATCATCTTGCGCAGGGCGGCGTTGAGATCGCCGTGGTACAGGAGATCATCGTTGAGTTGGGACATCACGTCGTCGGCATCGAGATCGAAGCCCACCTGTGTGCCGTCCCACCGGGAATACTGAAGCCGACGTGCCATGCACGAACCCTACGCCGATGAGCCCGCTACTTGCGAACGGGCCCCGGGTTAACGGCATTGCTACAAGCAAAGGTTGCCGCTTCGATAGCCGCAACCGCCCCGATCACCATGGTTGCTGGTGCTGCACCGACCAATGTCGCCAATTCAGACAGGTGACCTCGCGACACTCGCTGATCAGCTCGGGTTGCACGTTCGACGATTGCCACAGGCGTATCCGCGGGCAAACCGCCCGCCATCAGCAGCCGTGCGATCATGGCGCGCTCTGACATCCCCATCAAGATGACCAACGTTGATCCGGCCTTGGCTAGCGCTGGCCAATCAACCTCGGGCTCCCCGTGGCAACGATGGCCCGTGACGACCGTAACCGCAGCCGCAACGCCACGATGGGTGACAGGGATGCCACCCGCGGCTGGGGCTGCGAATGCCGAACTGACCCCTGGCACCACCTCACAAGCGACCCCCGCCTGAGCGAGCGCTAAGGCTTCCTCACCACCACGGCCGAACAAGTAGGGATCGCCGCCTTTCAGCCGCACAATCACCTGGTCGGGACTCTGGGTCCCTAACAGCACGAGCAACGCAGTTATGTTCTCTTGGGCGACAGGAAACCCGGGCCGCTTACCAACATCGATTTGATCGGCACCTGACCTCACGAGATCCAACACGGATTCATCCACCAATGCATCAAAGACCACGACATCTGCCGTTCGCAGCAACCGGAAGGCTCTCATCGTCAAGAGGTCCGGATCGCCGGGCCCTGCTCCAACCAGATACACGGTCATGGCCGCACCAAGTAACCCCGTTTAGGAACTGCGACGATGGCCGCACCAACAACGCCCAATCGTCTCCGCAGCCGTCCAACGGTAACCTCAATCACGTGCGGATCAGTGTCTGGTGTCCACACCTGTGCCAAGAGTTCGGTTCGACTCACCAACTTGGGTGCAGCTTTGAGGAGGGCACCTAACAACGCAGCTTCGCGACTGGACAACGAAACGACGTCCATGCCGATACGTACTTCCGTTCCAGTTATGGTGGTTGGAACTCCGCCGATGGAAGTCCTCTGATCCGAGGTTGAGAGAGCTTCCGTAAGTGTACGAATCATGGGGCCGATTCGAAATCGATCTGGCACGAGTGGTTCCTTTATGCCTAGGTCTACCGCTGCAGCGGCACAAACCGGCCCAACGGTCATAGCGGTGACCGTTGAATTCAGTGCTTTAAGGAGAACCGCATCACATCCGTACTCGCAAGCAATCAGAAACAGGTTACGCACAGCCGGGGCGCTCGTGAAGGTGAGTGCTTGTACTGACCCGGCCAGAACAGCATCAATCAAGTTATGAGCCGGAGAAAGATCGGTAGGAAGAATCCAGCGATAGACAGGAATCTCAACAATGCGCGCGCCAGCGGTGCGCAGCCGCCCAACTGCTTCCGGGCTGTCATCGCCATGGCGTTGGAAGGCGACGGTTCGGCCGTTGACTCCTGCCTCGATGAGGAGCGTCACCAGCTCATCAAGACGCTCCGAAGATGCACGGGCTGCGACTCCGATCCCTGACTGATGCATCGCGGCAGACGCTTTCGGGCCGCGCGCAAACACCAACGAATCTTTCAACATCGTTGTAAGCGCATCACCAAAACCCCAACTGTCTGCAGCAGCTAGCCATGCACGCATACCAATTCCGGTATTGGCGACCACAAAGTCGGGAGGATTCATCAACAGCAGTTCCGTCACGTCATACAGTTCTTCGTCAGGCCCAACTGGTAGCGTGCGAATGGTGGGCCCATGCAGCACCTGCGCACCGCGGCGTTGCAATAACTCGGCCTGTTCCTCCCAACGGCGGTCGGCGGTTATTCCAACGGTAAAGCCAGCTAACGACGCTTCGTCAAAACGTTGCCCCGACGAACGAGACGAAGCGTTGTCAGTAGCGGGCATCGTTCCACCTTCGTCGTTTTGCGTTACGGGAACGTTTCGCAGCGGTGACGATCAAGGGTCGCCGGTGTGACCTCGACACACGATTGTTTTGCGGCCGGTTGGCGGGAGTATGGGTCAAGCGTCATTCGGGTAAGAAGGTTGGTTTGTGAGTCATGCATTGAGACAAACACCTGACCAGCGGCCACGAGCGGCGTCACCAGCGCAACAAACCTTGCGTGCCCACGCGGCGAGCAAACCGTAATGAGGTCCCCGGAGTTAACACAACGAGATGCAGCATCAACCGGGTTGATCTGCATCTGAGTTTCTTGCGGAGCGAGCGCTCGAAGGATTGCCGAACGATCTGTCCGGGTTCCCGTGTGCCACTGCGCCGAACTCTGGCGACCCGTGAGCATCACCAGTGGGTACTCCCCGCTGGGCAACTCTGGTGGCAGAGCAGGCGGCTCGCTCACAAACTTCGCTTTGCCGTCGGGATGAAAGAAGTGTCCGTCGGCGAACAATCGCCGTTGCACCTCGGAGGGGCAACCGTTTTGCCCGGATGGGCATGGCCATTGAATTCCCGCTTCATCAAGCGCGTCGTAGCTCCGAATTCCGCTGAAATCACATGGCCGTCCCGCACTCAATTGAGCAAGAACCTCGAATGTCTCCTCTGGCGATGAGAATCGATCAAGCCACGGTCCGCTTTTCCACGCAGTCGCAAGTGTACGTATGATCTCGAAGTCAGTCTTCGCTTCACCTGGAGCGGCACAAACTGCTTGGATTCTTCCGATGCGTCGCTCCGCGTTGATGAACGTTCCGTCTTTCTCACCCCACGCAGCAGCGGGAAGCACGAGGTCGGCGTGTTGCACCGTCATCGTGTCGCCGTACAGATCTTGAACAACGAGGAACTCCAACTGTTCCAGTAGCCGCTTGGTCCGGTGTTGATCAAGCCAGGAATGGGCCGTATTGGTGGCGACAATCCAGAGTGCTTTGATCGCCCCATTTTCGATCCCATCCAAGATTTGGTCATAGGCAAGGCTCGGCTGCGCTGGGATTCGATCTTCGGCAATCCCCAGTATCGAGGCAACCTCGGCCCGATGTGATGCGTCGGTGAAACTTCGACCTCCCAGGAGCGTGGTTGTGTTCGAAAAGATCCGTGAGCCCATTGCGTTGCATTGACCGGTGATGGAATTTGGCCCGGTGCCAGGTTTTCCGATGTTTCCGGTCATCAGGGCAATGTTGATGATTGCCTGTGCAGTTCGAACCGCTTGATGGCCTTGATTGACACCCATCGTCCACCACAGCGAAACCCGCTTCCCACCTGCGATGAGAGCGGCAAGTTGAGAGATCGTTTCCGCAGGTACACCGCACTGCGCAGAAGCGACGGAAGGGCTCCATTGGTCGAGCAACGTAAACCACGCATCGACACCCGTGGTGTGGGTATCAACAAAGGTCTGATCCACTGCGTTCAGCCGAACCAATTCATACGCAACCCCACACAGCAACGCAAGGTCGCTCCCCGGTCGTGGTTGTACATGCATCGAGGCGACCGCCGCTGTTTCGGTTCGACGAGGGTCGATAGCGATCACGGTTGGCTCGTGAGGGTTACGCGCAATTCGCTCCCACAGAATTGGATGGGCGATGCAGAGGTTGGCCCCGATCAACACGATCACGTCAGAGAGTTCTAAGTCCTCATAGGTAAATGGCGGAGAGTCAAACCC
>JANMEI010000786.1:0-2891 GCA_031376865.1 Acidimicrobiia bacterium
ATCAAGCACATACAACGGGTCGACTTGTCGAAACGTCACCACGTAACCGATCGGTCCAACAAACCGAACGGCATAGACACGTTCGTTGGTGCCGAGACCCCAACGTTCGGACACCACTTTGAGCTTCGTGCGATTGGCAGAATCGAGCATGAGGTTTTGGACACCCGACTCTAAGGTGCCACCAAACCCGGCATCGTTACGAGTAGTCGCAACCCGAAGCGCTCCGTCGTATTCGCTCATGGAGTACTGGCTGAGCAGGGTTCCTGTGAACCGGCCGCTGGCGATCCATCGGGCGCCGTCGGCTACCAACATATTGAAGGCGTGAACCTCGGTGGTGACCTTCGCGTTACTGGGCCGGCCACCGCGGAAATACTGCTGCGTGGTGACATACAGCGTGTCAGGTGAGGCGTAGGTGATGCCGCCGGTTGCAATCACCCCGGCGGCGCCTCGCACCACTGGACTCGCATTCGGAAGATCAAGATCGACCGTGGCCACCCACGTGAGGCCAAGGCCAGACGGATCGGCGGGACGACCAATTTGGCCGCAGGGCAAAGCGGTTTCGAGCGGGCTAACGGAACCGTCAGCTCGCTCCACATACTTACGAGGCAACCAGTCTGACGCCGGTGCCGTTCGAATGATCTTCTTGTTGGCTTCCGTGGCTTTGTCGGCATCTTTCTGGCTGTTGATCTGACCCGGATCGGGAAACTTCTGGGCTACTCGTTGACCAAACGAAGTACTCACGACGAGGCGAGCACGATTTCCAACTGAACGGGTGGCGATGACGGAGCCTTCGAGATGAGTGGTGTGCAGCCGGCGCAGGTTGGCGGGATCGGTGACGTCGTACACGGCGACAATTGATTCGCCGCCGAGATTGCTAAACGTATTGGACACAACCGCAAGACGTTTGTTGTCCAAAATGAGTTGCGAATCGCCCTGGGTATTGGCTAACTGAATGGGCGGAAGGAGTTTTCCTGTTTCGGTATCGGTGACCGTGATGAGGTTTCCGATGACTGCGTAGACGATTCGACCATCGGTTTCGACGAGATCGCCCTCGTCGACGCCTGCCTCTTGCACGTTGGTAGTGGAGGTGCCTCCGGCTGAGTCTTGTGAAGCAGGTTCCTCGACCGGTTCTGGTGCTGCTGGAGCAGCGGTGTTTGGTGGAGAACTGGACTTTTTCACTGTCGTTCGAGGGCCGCCGTAGTTCGAGTTAAATCCGTAGGGGCCTACCGCGTCGAGGGCTACCGGACGTACATACTTCAGGAAGGTATCGCACGACGAAAAGCTGCTATATCCAGCCCGGTTCCCCTTCGTACTTTTGGCCGCGGCAGCGTCAGCTTGTTGACCGCCGACAATCGTGAGCGTTGTCAATACGGACATCGCTCCAACTAGATACTTCCGTCGCAACATCACCTAAGTACTCCTTCAAACCGTGACTAATGGTTTCGAAGTGTGGCAAGTATGTGTGAAGAGGATGTGATGAGGCGATTAAACAGCTTCAGGTTCGTGCCACCAACGGGGGAACGCAAGTTGAAGAGCCCCGAGTCCAAGCACGGTTAAACCGGCCTGGGCAATGGTGGCCCAGCTCACCGATGTTGCATCGGCCAGGGGACCGTTGACCAGGAGCCCGGTGCAATACGCGAATCCAAGCGACACACTAAAGACGGCCAACACTCGCGCTCGTAGCTCGGCGGGGGCATTGAGTTGCAAGATGCTCTGGGCCCCGGCAAATGCTCCCATGTACAATCCGCCAATACACATCACGGCAAAGGCAGCGAGGAAACGATGAGGTGCGGTTGCATACGCCACCATCGCAACCGGAATGACTAACACGAAACCGAGCATGCTTCGGCGGCGGCCAAATCGTTTCGTGAGTTTGGTGGTGGCAAGTGCTCCGAGCACGGCACCAAGACCTTGTGCGGTGATGAACAGCGACGCGCCGATGTCGAACTTCTCTCTCGCCATAATGGCCAGCAGCCCAATGAACGGGCCCGCCGTCCCCGACAAAAACGCGATGAACAACACAGCAAATCGCAGCTCACGATTGTTGCGGACCAGCCGCAGGCCTTCTTTCAGCAACGTGATCAGCCCGGCCGATTGTTTTCCACCAACTTGCGATTCGGGTAGCGACACCGTCATCCATGCTGCAAGCAACACGAGGAAACTGAGTGCGTTGGCGGTGAATGCCCATGTCACCCCGATGACCGACGCAAGTGTGGCCAGGAGTGGGCCAAAGACCCTGCCCCCGTTCCACGAGGCGGACCCGAGCGAGATCGCTGCGGGTAGATCTTCTCGTGTTACCAGCGACGGAAGAATTGCTTGGCGATTCGGCAACGCCGCCGCGCTGACTGTCGACGCCAGAAATACAATGCTGGCGAGGGGCAACGTCCGTCGTTCGCCTAGGCCGACCAGCAACGCGAGTAGGCCAGCAAACAGCGTCTCGAGCAACAACGTGACTTGCAGAAATCGTTTTCGATCGAAGCGATCCGCCAGCACACCGCCGATGGGCGAGGCAAACGCAGTGGGCAAGAACCCGGCCATAGCGGTGAAGGCCACCTGGGTTGCCGACCGGGTTTCGCGCGCAATGAGCGTGGAGAGCGCTGTTGTTTCCATCCAAGTGCCGATGTTGGAAACCAATGCGCCGCCCCAGATGAGGCGGAAGTCTCGGATTTTGAGCGGACGCAGCGTGGGGGAAGAAAATATGCTCACGTACGGTTTGTTCCGTATTCCTGCGTCATCAGCCGCCGCGTTCGTCGAGTCGTTGGGCAGCAAGTAGCAGCGCATCGGCGCTGAACGGATATGGCACTGCGTTGGGTACTTTTCGCAATGCACCCTTGAGCGGGTCATCACCTGCTTGCGCGTTCATCACATACCGAATGGGTTGGTCGTGAATG
>JANMEI010000792.1:0-3107 GCA_031376865.1 Acidimicrobiia bacterium
CGGGCAACCACCCGAGAGCCGATGGCAGCTTGAATTGGGACATCGAACATCTGCCGCGGGATCAACTCACGCAACTTGGCAGTCATCTTGCGACCAAAGTCCTCGGCTTTCGACCGATGGATGATGGTGGAGAACGCATCGACCGGAAGACTGTTCAGTAGCACGTCCAGCTTGACCAACTGCGACTCTGCATAGCCATCCAACTCGTAGTCCAACGACGCATAGCCCTTGGTTCGACTCTTCAACGCATCGAAGAAATCGACCACCACTTCGGCAAGCGGGATCCGGTAGACCATCTCCAACCGTTCGGGGCCGAGATAGTCCATGCGGACCATTTCGCCGCGCCGGTTTTGACACAGTTCCATGATGGTGCCGGTGTAGTCGGCCGGCGTGAGAATACTGACCTTGAAGTACGGCTCGGCGATGGATTCGATGTGGTTCACCGGAGGCATCTGCGACGGATTGTCGACGTAGATCATTTCGCCGTCGGTGGTTTTCACCTGGTACTCCACACTGGGCGCAGTCGCAATGAGCGCCAAGTTGAATTCGCGCTCCAATCGTTCACGAGCGATCTCCATATGAAGCAAGCCGAGATAGCCGCAACGGAATCCGAACCCGAGGGCGCCGGAGGTTTCCGGCTCGTAGGTAATGGACGCATCGCTGAGCTTCAACTTGTCGAGTGCATCGCGCAACGCCGGGAAGTCATCGCCGTCAATGGGATACAACCCGCAGAACACCATGGGTTTTGGTTGCTTATAGCCGGGCAGCATCACGGTGGCTTGCTTGCCGTATTCGGTAACCGTTTCACCGGAACGGGCTTCGGCCAGATTTTTGATGCCAGCGATGAGATAACCCACTTCGCCTGGACCCAATTCGTTCACCGGGGTGTTGCCGGGGCTGCGGACACCAACTTCGAGCACCTCGTGGGTACCCTTTGCGTGCATATAAAAAACTTTGGCGTCCTTCTTGAGACGACCGTTCATGATGCGTACCGCGCTGACTACCCCGCGGTACTCGTCGTAGTAGCTATCGAACATCAACCCTTGCAGCGGCGCATCGGGATCGCCGCCTGGAGCTGGAATCCGTTCGCAAATAGCGTCCAGAAGGTCGGGCACGCCGACACCGGTTTTCGCTGAGATACGAAGAATCGTGTCAGCTGGGATACCAAGCACAGTTTCGATTTCTGCCGCGTACTTGTCGGGTTCGGCGCCGGGGAGGTCGATCTTGTTGAGACAGGCAACAATTTCCAGGTTGTGTTCCAAGGCCAAATAACAGTTGGCCAACGTCTGCGCTTCGATTCCCTGGGCAGCGTCAACCACGAGCACCACACCTTCACAGGCAGCAAGGGAGCGGCTGACTTCGTACCCAAAGTCGACGTGCCCGGGGGTATCGATGAGATGGATGGTGTGTTGCTTCCCCTGCCCCTTACCCACGGTGGGCTTCCACCCAACACGAACATTTTGCGCCTTGATCGTGATGCCGCGCTCTCGCTCGATGTCCATCGAATCCAAATACTGCGAGCGCATGTCTCGGGCGTCAACGGCACCCGTCATTTCCAGGATGCGGTCCGAGAGCGTGGATTTGCCGTGATCCACATGGGCGATGATCGACAGGTTGCGGATCGTGGAACGGTCAAGAGTCATAGGGTCTGCAGTGTCGTTTGGATGTTTAGTGTCGTTTGGATGTTCAGTGTCTGGATGTTCAGTGTCGTTTGGGATTGGTTTCGAAGCGGGAGCGGATTAGCTTACCGGACGCCTGCCCAAAGCCCTATCTGGTGCCGTGCGACACGGTTGCACCGGGACGCGCATCAGGCTGCTGCCGGACTGCTAAGGTGGCGAGCCGTTCTGAAGGCCCGCCCTCTGGGCTCATAACAAGGATCTCCGCACTCGTGGCAAACATTAAGTCTCAAAAGAAGCGCATTCTCACCAACGAGAAGGCACACGTCCGCAACAAGGCCGTCAAGAGCGAGTTGAAGACCCGTGTCAAGGTTGCGGTTCGTACTGCCACCGCCGAACCTGGCTCGGAAGAGTCGGTCGATGCATTGCGCCTTGCCGTGAAGCGCCTCGACAAGGCTGCCACCAAGGGCATCATTCACAAGAACCAGGCTGCTAACCGCAAGTCGTCCTTGATGAAGCGCATCACCAAGCTCAGCACCCCTGCTTCCTGATCCATTCGTTCGGATCATGTTTTGGCCCCGCTTCGGCGGGGCTTTTTTGTTTTCCGGACCGGTCGTTAACGACGGGAGGTGGCGCCCAGGCGAGCGAGACGTGCGACCAGCACGTCCATCACCACATCGCCAGGAAGGTCACGTCGGCCCCGCAAATCAAGATCGGCCTCGGCCAACAAGTCCATTGCTTTGGCGACATTGGCAGGACCCAATTTGTTGGTTTGGGTCAGTGCCTTTTTGGCCGGAAACGTTGAACCGGTCATACCGAGAGCGGCGGCGGCTTCGTTTTCGTTGCGAATACCTGAACCGCTGAGCCGCAGCATCTTGCCAAAGTGAGACCCGAGGCTGGCCATCACCTGTAGCGGATGCTTATCCCCATTCAACTGACGATGCAGTTGATCCAATGCCGCTGCTGCATCGCCCCGATCAATAGCGTCGGTGAGGTCCCAGGGGGCTCCCCCGCCTGCGTCACCCAGAAACGGTTCAAGTTGCTCAACGGTGATGCGCGCCCCGTCTCCGTACACAGCAGACAACACCGACAAGATTCCGTCGACCCGGGACAGCGAATCACCCAGATGCTCTGAGAGGTGAGTGATGGCCCGACGATCGAGCTTCACCGGAGCATCTTCAAGGCGCTCATCGAGCCAGCCCTGACGTGCTTTGCCGCTGGGAATTGCGGTGTCGATAATGCCGCCGAGGCGTTTGACGGCATCGAGAATTTTTCGAGACGTGGTTCCGCCACCGGCTACCAGTATCATCCGGGACGACGGGCACGGTGCTGCGAAATAGTTGAGCAGTGCCTCGACTCCTTCGGCGTTGAGTTTGCCTATCTCGCGCGCCACCACAACGCGCTTCGTCGTGAACATCGGTGGGGTTTGGGCAGCATCAACGGCCACGGCAACGTCGTACTCCTCGCCACCACCGCCGACATCGTCAAGGC
>JANMEI010000801.1:0-5075 GCA_031376865.1 Acidimicrobiia bacterium
CTCAAGCAACCTTGTGCATCGAGTGCAAGAACGGTGGCCTGTCGCGGCGCTCATGAACACGACTCGCCCCGACGGAGACACTGACTCGCTGCGGTTGGCAAAGCGCAGCGCTCTCAGAGTGCTCATCGGGACGCTCGCCGCAGTGTTGGTGATTGACCAGCTCACCAAAACCTGGTCGGTCAACGCCCTCTCGCCCACTCGGTCTATCGAGTTGCCGCTCGGTGTGTCGCTTGTGCACGCCCGAAACACCGGGGTGGCGTTCAGCAAAGGAAGCGGCGTCGGTGCCATCATTCTTCCGATCATTGTCGTGATTGGGCTCATCTCATGGACGGCCCGAAACGAGTTTCGTCAAGAGGGTGGTCCCAGTCGTTGGGCACCTTTGGGGTACGGCCTGATCCTTGGGGGCGCGTTCGGAAACGTCATCGATCGTTTGTTTAGAGATCAACGCTGGGGTCGTGGGGCAGTTGTTGACATGATTGATGTTGGCTGGTGGCCAGTGTTCAATGTTGCCGATGCCGCGCTGAGTGTGGGGGTGGTGTTGACGCTGCTCACACTCGTCTCGTCACCGCAGCGAAAACCTTCGACGAGAGCCGAACCCGGCAAAGCCCAGGAGATCCCATGATTATCGAAGTTCCACAAGCACTCGCCGGGGAACGTCTCGACAAAATTGTCGCAATCATGGTGGGGGCTACCCGAGAACGAGTGGCAGCGGCAATCGACGAAGGTCATGTGTCGCTCGACGGAGTGTTGGTCACAAAAGCATCAAAAAGGATTGCGGAAGGTAGTCAGATCGATTGCGACGTTGACTTCATGGTTCAGACGGTCCAGCTAGTTGGAGATCCATCCGTGCCGTTCACCGTGGTCTACGAAGACGACGATGTGTTAGTCGTCGATAAGCCATCTGATGTCGTGGTGCACCCTGGAACCGGGTCGCACACCAAAACGTTGGTGCAAGGGCTACTGCACCGCTATCCAGAGCTTATTGAGCTTGCTGTCGGAGACCGAGCATTGCGTCCGGGGATTGTTCACCGTATCGATAAAGGTACGTCCGGATTGCTGATGGTGGCGAGGACCAGAGAGGCTACCGACGCACTGATTGCACAACTCAGCGCGCATACTGTTGAGCGTCGATACTTGGCGTTGGCGTGGGGGCGGTTCGAATCGCGTGCCGGGATGATCGATGCTCCGATCGGACGAAGCGATGCCGATCCCACAAAAATGACTGTGTCTGCCGCAGGTCGACAGTCCATCACTCATTACGAAATTCAACAAAGCTTCGAAGAGCCCGAACCGGTCACCTTGGTTCGTTGTGAGCTTGAAACGGGTCGAACACATCAGATTCGTGTTCATCTTGCGGCGATCCAGCATCCGGTGGTGGGTGACCCAACCTACGGAGGCGCCAAGAAATCGCTGCCCGTTGGTCGCCCGTTTTTGCACGCTCAAACCTTGGGGTTTGAGCACCCAACAACTGGCGAACAGTTGCGATTTTCGAGCGCCCTGCCAGTCGACCTTGAAGCGGTTCTCGCCCGGTTGAGCTGAGTTACCGCTCGTTCACGCCATGGCGTTTTGGTGCGTCGTGGAGTCGGAAACGACTGACGCGCTGCTCGAAGCTCGGTCATTCGTTGCTCGATGATAACGAGCATCGCCTCAGGGTCAACCTGATTCATCGGGTTCATCGAAGACCTCCAAAGTGGCTTCCGTGTGTTTCGAAGGTAGGGGTTCTCCAGTCGCCTGGCTCGCGCGAGTCGGCGGCCCATCGAAATGCCAATACCTCGATGCCGACGAAGCCGATCATCGCTCCGACGACTCCGCTGATGAGTAGCGCTAGTTCCATGATGATGTCCTTTCTGAATGAACTGTGTAAAGATCATTACGAAGACGATTTCATCTGTCCAACGAATATATGTGGTGAAGTTCATGCAAAAACATGCTCAACCTTGGGAAGTCGATAGTCGACATCTGCTGGCTTTGACCGCCATTGCTCGCACCCGTTCCATCAGCAAAGCGGCGCACGAACTCGGATTCGGCCAAAGTGCGGTGTCGCAGCAACTTGCCGCGTTGGAACGGATCATTGGGCGGCGGCTCGTTGATCGAGGAACGGGGCCCCGGCCGGTCACGCTCACCACAGCCGGTGAATCGTTCCTCCTTCACGCCCAATCGATTCTTGATCGCCTTGAAGCTGCCCGCACGGACCTTGATCGGTTGGACAGTGGCGATTCCGGGACAATTCGGATTGGCACCTTTCAGTCGGCAGGAGCGCGGTTGCTGCCCCGGGTACTGGTCGCGTTTCGTGCGGCGTGGCCCGCGGTTCAACTCTCGCTCTACAACGAGGCGACCGACGGTGAACTACCAGACATGCTGAGGTCCGGTGCGCTTGACGTGGCGTTCGTTGAAGCGTCAAGTGTCACTGCCGACCTCCATGCCACCCAACTTCTTCGAGATCGTTTCGTCGCCCTCGTGCCGCCAACTCATCGTTTCGCAACCCGACAACTCCTGTCGCTGCAAGATTTCGAGGGCGAAGACATGATCGAAGGTGAGGCGGGCGATGCGTGTACTCAACGAAGCGAACGAATGCTGAGTGAAGCCGGGGTGTATCTAAAAGTGGTGTTCCGCACCGACGACAATCCAACCAAACAGCGACTCGTCGATGCCGGGCTCGGCTGTGCAGTGCTTCCTGGTCTGACTGTCGAGCCGGGGTTGGTCAACGGAGCCGTCATGATCGCGCTGCGTGAAGATATTCACCGAAATATTTGCGTTGCGTGGTCGAATGAACGAACGCCATCGTTTGCCATCACCCAGTTTGTGCAGATCGCTCAAACGGTGATCGAGGATATTGGTCTACCGTCGACAACGACGTCGCCGTTGCGAACAACGCGCGCTCGGAGCGCTTCGGCCCGGCCTTAGTGCGAATGGCTATGCGGACGAGGTTCCACCGGGATTCCTCGTGCACGATTTACCATATCGGCCAATGTGTAGGACAACAAGTGCGTACGCATATGATCACCAACTTCGCCCCACACGGTCAGAAGAACGCATTGCCCTTCATGGTCGCAAGCTCCGTTTTCGTGAGGATTGCCGAAATCACCTGCTTGGATGGGGCCATCGACGGCCGCAATGATTTCTGCCAGCGTGATTTCTGAGGAAGGTCGCGACAGCAAATACCCGCCACCAACACCGCGTTTTGACTTGACGATCCCGGCACCCTTGAGCGCCAACAAAATTTGTTCGAGGTAGGGCTGGGGAAGCGCAGTGCGTTCGGCAATATCTCGGACCGATTGCGGCCCGAGCTCATCGAGATGTAGCGCCATGGACAATAACGCCCGGCTGGCGTAATCCCCTCGTGTTGAGACCTTCACGAACCGTGACTCTAGAGCCGATCGTCGCCTACCATGCGACACCTATGAGTGAAACGAATCCTGACGTCATCATTCCGTCCGATGTCATGCCTTCAGATGGCGTTCCCGCCGTCCAGCCCACCGAAACGGTGTCAGAGCCAGGCAAGGTCATGCGGATTGGATCGATGATCAAACAATTACTGGAAGAGGTGCGCCAAGCGCCGCTCGACGAAAGCAGCCGGGCCCGGCTTTCCGAGATCTATGAAACCTCCATTAAAGAGCTCTCAACTGCGTTGTCGCCTGATTTGCGCCAAGAATTGAATTCGCTGGCGTCGCCGTTCGGTGAGGCTGTTCCCTCAGAGTCTGAACTTCGAATCGCACAGGCTCAATTGGTCGGTTGGCTCGAGGGCTTGTTCCATGGCATCCAAGCGACGTTGATGGCCCAGCAGATGGCAGCCCAAGCGCAACTGCAGCAGATGCGGTCGCAGTTACAAGGCCAGCAAGGTTTGCCGCCAGGAATGATGCCGGGTGCGCCCGGAGAATCTGGCGTGGCGCCAAGCGCCGGGCCAGACGCTCGGCCTGGCACCTATCTGTAACTGCGGTTTCGAGGCGCAGCCCTGAGACGCCACCGCACCCGCTTGGGTGCGGCTGCTGATGGGGCTAAGTTTGACCCTCCAGATCACATCGGTGTAATTCTTCCCGGAATCGGTGTCCGGGTCCTACTGAGCGTCCAAGAAAGGAGAACCTCGTGGCCGGTTCGTTTACCCATCTACACCTGCACACAGAGTTCTCCATGCTTGACGGTGCCGCCCGTGTCGATGAAGTGGTGGGCGCCGCTCGGGCGGACGGGCAACCGGCAATCGGCATCACCGATCACGGCAACATGTACGGGGTTCTGGATTTTTACAAGGCGTGCAATAAGCAGGGCATCAAACCAATCATCGGTACCGAGGCGTACATGGCGGCTGACTCGCGTCATGAACGACCGCGCCGAACCGGTCGTGACGACGATGGTGGCGGTGGCGACAACGGAAACAAGCTGTACTACCACCTGACCTTGTTGGCGGAAAACAACACGGGTTATCGCAACCTGATGCAACTTTCGTCGTTGGCGTACCTTGAGGGGTATTACTACAAGCCCCGGATGGACTGGGAGTTGTACGAGAAGTACCACGAAGGCATCATTGCCACAACAGGGTGCCTCGGTGGTGTGGTGCTTCAGGCGCTCATATCAGGCGACGAAACGCTGGCGTTGGAACGCGCCGCACGGCTGCAAGACATTTTCGGTAAAAACAATCTGTTCGTCGAGATTCAAGATCACGGTATTCCCGAGCAACATCGCACCAACCCGATGCTGATCGAAATTGCCAAGAAGCTCGGCGCCCCGTTGCTTGCCACCAACGACAGCCATTACACACATCGCGAAGATTCGGTAGCGCACGACGCGTTGCTCTGTGTACAGACGGCTTCGCTCATGGACGACCCAAAACGTTTTAGGTTTCACGGCGATCAGCACTATCTCAAATCAGCTCAAGAGATGCGTCACCTGTTTCGCCACTGGGAATCAAGTTGCGACAACACGCTATGGATTGCCGAGCGATGCAATGTTGACATCGAGTTCGGCCGCACCGAACTGCCCAACTTTCCACTCCCCGAAGGCTTCACCTCCCAGGGCGACTACCTCCGGCATCTTGTCTTCATCGGGGCCGAGCAGCGGTACGGTGCGCAACTCACCGACAT
>JANMEI010000803.1:0-2871 GCA_031376865.1 Acidimicrobiia bacterium
CGCAACGGTGAGAACGGCAGCCCAACGGTGACAGCGAACACCAACGCCGAGGCCAGTAATAACGTCATCGAAGGACGACTTCGCCAGGCGCGTCGTCGGGTGCGCAACACCAACATGACAGCCAGTTCGGTGATGGTCGATTCGATGAACCAACCTGTGCGAAACAACTCTGGTCCAGCATGAACGACGAATCTGAGGACGGCAAAGGTAGTGAGATCGAATACCGAACTGATCAGTCCGAATACCATCATGAATGATCGCAAGCGGGTCAAATCCCAACCGTGAGGATCAGTCACCGACTCGGGATCGACTCGATCACCGGCAATGGTGATAGCTGGAATGTCGGACAGGAAGTTCAACAGCAAAATTTGGCGGGGCAGTAGCGGGATGAACGGAAGAACTGCAGCAGCAACCGCCATAGAGATCATGTTGCCGAAGTTTGCCGAGATCGTCACCTGGACGTACTTCAGCGTGTTCGCAAAGACCTCTCGGCCCTGTCGAATACCCTCGGCGAGGACCGCGAGATCTTTCTCCAACAGCACCACACTGGCCGAGTGTTTTGCCACGTCAACCGCTGAGTCGACCGAGATCCCGACATCGGCAATCCGCAGGGAAGGTGCATCATTGATGCCGTCGCCGAGATATCCGACGATGAGACCAGAGCGCCGAAGTGCGGCAACGATTCGCTCCTTTTGTAGAGGTTCAATCTCAGCGAATATCGATCCGTGCGTTGATAGCTCAACCAACTCGACGTCGGTAGCATCTCGTACTTGTTGGCCGACGACGATTGCGTCAAAGTCGAGACCTACTGCTTTCGCAAGGTGAGCAGCAGCGTGTCGATTGTCGCCGGTGATGATCTTGGTGGCAACTCCGAGGGCCTTCAATTCAGCGATTGCTGCTGCCGCATCGTGCTTTGGTGGATCAGCAAAACACAAAAATCCCATCAGGTGAAGGCGCGTCTCATCCGCCTCTGACAGCTTGTCCGTCGGCATGGTGAGCTGCTTCGTGGCCACCGCCAGTACTCGATAGCCAGACGCCGACAGCGATTGAAAGAGCGTGTCGACCGTGCAGGACTCATCTTGGCCGAGGTCACATTTCGCAACGACGGCGTCGACGGCGCCCTTAGCAATCAACGTCAGATGATGATCGCGTTCAACCAGTACTGACAAACAGCGACGGGTGAAGTCATACGGGAGCTCATCAATCAGCCGAACACAGTCCAGTTCATTCGGTCGGTCAGTGCGCAAAATGGCAGCATCGATCGGATTGACAAATCCACGTTGAAGCGACGCATTGAGCCACCCAAGTACCCGCACAACTTCCGATGGTTGTCCGGTGGAGTCGACGGCGCGATCCAGCGTGACGGCCCCCTCCGTCAACGTGCCTGTCTTATCTGTACAGAGGACTTGTATTGATCCGATGTCTTCGATCGCGTCTAACCGTTTGACAATCACCTTTCGCTGCACCAACCGACGGGCTCCGCGAGACAACGTCACGGTCACAATGGCCGGAAGCATCTGCGGGGTGAGGCCGACAGTAAGGGCGAGTGAAAATAGCAGCGACTCGATGATCGGCCGGTGCAGGAGCACGTTAACGACAAAGACCGCAGAAACGAGCACTCCGGCAACTTGCATGATCATGAATCCGAACCGACGAAGCCCCAACTCGAACGACGTCGGAACGTGAGCGGCGCCAAGTCGAGTTCCAATTCGCCCAAATTCTGTGTCCGGCCCGACGGCAAGCACGACGGCCATTCCCGTTCCACTGGCAACGCTGGTTCCGCACCAAACCGTAGTCTCGCGTTCGGTCAAGGTGGAGGAGAGTTCAGATTCCTCCGCTTGTTTCTCCACCGGCAGACTTTCGCCGGTCAATGACGATTCGTCGATCAGCAACGAATCGCTCGTCAGTACCCGTCCATCGGCAGCGACCACATCGCCTGGTCTCAGCATGATGATGTCACCAACGACGACATCATCCAACGGAACCTCTTGTTCGATTCCATCACGTAGCACGTCGGCGTGAACCTGAACGAGGGCAAGAAGGTCTTCAACAGCGCGCATAGCGCCTCGTTCTTGGACGAAACCAAGAACCGCAGAACTGGCCGTAATGACCAAGATGATGATGCCGTCGAGTACCTCCCCTAAGGCCATCGACAGAACAGTTGCGCCAACCAGGAGTAACACAATCGGGCTTTGTAATTGTCGAAGCAGCAATCGCCATTCCGAGACGTGGGTCGGCGATCCGTGCACACTCGGGCCAACCCGTGTGGATCGTCGCCGAGCAGCCTCGCCGGAACTGATGCCAGTAAGCGGGGTTTGGACCATCGTTTCAGTTTCGGGCGGATCGTGCCAAACCGGCAGGGACTAATGGCGCTGATCGGCGTCGGCACTTGGCGCCTCAAACGGGACCTTTGACCCATCACCTATGCACGTTGGACCCTGCTCCGAGGATTCCACGATCGCGATGATAAATCCGTAGACGGTGAACACATCCGCCGTTGAACATATCCGAATCAGACAGGAGTCACTATGCGCGCAGCAGTTGTTACTGATTTCACCAAGCCACTGATCATCGAGGAGCGATCGCTACCCGAACCAGGGCCCGGCCAAGTGAGGGTCCATCTTGAAACGTCTGGGCTTTGTCACACCGACATCCACGCAGCACGCGGCGAGTGGCCCGTTAAACCACAGACACCGTTCATTCCGGGTCATGAAGGAGTGGGATTAGTCGACAAACTCGGACCCAATGTCACCGGCCTGAAGATAGGCGACCGTGTTGCGGTGCCCTGGCTCGGTTGGGCCTGCGGAACGTGTGAGTTCTGTGTCGATGGCTGGGAGACACTCTGCCTTTCGCAGCGCAACACCGGCTACG
>JANMEI010000827.1:0-5175 GCA_031376865.1 Acidimicrobiia bacterium
CATGTAGGGACGCCGCATAAGGAGTGTCGGCCTGGTTCATCAACCACACCCAGTTGCCCATCATCCCAAGGTTTTCGGCATGGCGAACATAGGTAATGCGTGAATCGTTGATGCGCTCGACCACGGCCTTGGTTTCTTCAAGGCCGCCGTTGTCGCCGATCAAGATTCGAAAATCTTGAAACGTTTGCGCAAGTGCGGATCGCAATGCCAGTTCGAGAAGTTCGGGACGTTGAAAGGTAGGTACACAGATGGTAACGGTTGCCAAGCAACTCACCACCGTTTCCAAGGTGCGGTGTCTGACGCCCACATCTGCTCGAGACGATGCTTGTCGTTCAAACTGTCCATCGGTTGCCAAAATCCGGTGTGGCGAAATGCTCCGAGTTGGCCGCGGTCAGCAAGTGATCGCAATGGACCTTGCTCCCATACGGTTGCATCGTTGTCGATTGTGTCAAGAACTGAGGGTTCGCACACGAAGAAGCCACCGTTGACAAATGATCCATCGCCGGCTGGCTTCTCTTCGAACTGTCCAACCACATCAGATCCGGATTCAAGCGCTAACGCACCAAAACGACCTGCTGGTTGCACTGCTGTCAACGTTGCTTCGCGTCCACCAGCTCGGTGGAAATCAATAAGCGCGCCGATGTTGACGTCGCTGACTCCATCGCCATAGGTCAAGCAGAAGGTGTCGGTGAGATGTTCCGCTACTCGTTTGATGCGACCGCCAGTCATCGTCGACTCGCCCGTGTCGATCAGGGTCACTTTCCACGGTTCGCTTTGGTGGTGGTGAAAGTCAATCGAGTTTTTGCCGAGATCGACGGTGATGTCGGAGTGGTGCAAGAAGTACGACGCGAAGTATTCCTTGATGACCCAGCCCTTGTAGCCGCAGCACACAATGAATTCGGTGATGCCATGCGATGCGTACATCTTCATGATGTGCCACAGGATTGGCTTGCCACCGATTTCGACCATGGGCTTCGGACGAATGGTGGTCTCTTCACTCAATCGAGTACCGAGCCCGCCGGCCAAGAGAACAACCTTCATGATGGGTCCTTTCCGTTCCGAGCTTCAGTCGCCATGTACTCGGTGATCTGGGGGCGAGCGGCATCAAACGATTGCCATTCGCGGTCTTTGGGGGAAATCACGGCCAAAGGAAGCGGCCAGATGATTCCGATGGTGGGGTCTTCCGGTGGAAGTCCTCGCTCGGCCTCTGTGGTGTAGGGCTGGCTGACTTGGTAGGTCACTTCTGAATTGTCGTCAAGTGTGAGGTATGCGTGTCCGCATCGGGGTGGCAAATACAACGCAGTTCGATTTGCTGCACTCAGTTCGGCGCCAAACCACGAGCCGAAGGTAGATGACTCGGGCCGCAAATCAATTGCGACATCGAAGATCCGGCCTGCTGTGCAGCGAACAAGTTTCGCCTCGGCAAACGGTGGAATCTGAAAATGAATGCCACGACACGTTCCGGCACGTAGGTTGAACGACACGTTTTCCTGGGCCACGACGTGGTCGATCCCGGCTTTGCTGAACTCCGTTGGGCAATACGAACGGGCGAAGAACCCGCGGTCGTCGGACCGGGGCTCAATATCGATCGTAACGACTCCCGAGATCGGGGTTTGGTGGAAGATCATTCGGCGGCCGACATGAAGTACTGCTCTTGTTCAAACCACAGGGTGTGCGTCACGGTGTCAGTTGGCAACTCGACATCATCGAACGTGATGAATGCGTCTTTGTCTACCGCACGCTTCAGGATGCAGCCCTCGGCCAAACCAATTGGTAACAAGTTTTCGCGCCGGGCCGTGTCGTAGTTTTCGCACATGCCGTAGGTGAGGTATTCGCCGAGGCCGTCCAGTTTGGTTCCGGCTTCGATGGAGACCTTTGCGGCGGTGACCACGTCAACGACGGGTCCGTGTAACGGGGCGATGGCCGCATCACCGAACAACACCACACGCGCAACGCTCAGCGGCACTTCGAAAATGGTGAGGTGATAGGGCACGTAGAAGCTATACAACGGACCGGCTCCGAGTTTGCCGTAGTTGAGATAGTGCGCTTGCGTACTGTCGTGTGCTTCAGCAAACACGTAGACGCCGGGGCTGGGCGTTGAACCAACAACGTATTCAACAATGCCGCCAAGCTCGCGGAGTTGTTCAAGGTCGTAGCTGCCGGTGAGTTCGTCGACATGACCTTTGTGTTCAATACCGATCATGCCTCGTTGGGCAACCTTCATACCGGTGGCGTTTGCAACGATTGCTTGTTCAAATGAGATCTTGGTGCCGTCAGCAAAACTGGTCACCATGCTGGGCGTCTGGCCCCATTGTTTGGCGAAGCTCTCTTGGGTGGTTGGGTTGCGATAACGATCCTGCAGGCCTTTGATGTTGCCGCATACCCGTGGTGTCAGGCCGATGCTTTCAACAAAGCGAACCAGATTGATTTCGACTGCTGGTTGATCGCCATCGCTACCGGTCAAGATGATGCCTGCTGCGTCAGCCTTGACTTTCAGCAATGGACCAACGGTTCCGTCGAGTTCGGCGTTCATGAGCACCATGTGCTTGCGATGCTCGATGGCAGCCAGGGTGGCGCGGGCGCCGTATTCAACATGGCCGGTTGCTTCGACCAGTGCTTCGATTCGGGTTGATGCGGCAATCATGGTGTGGTCGCTCGTTACTGCGACACCGCCGCGAGCGATGACCGCATCGAGTTGTTCAACAGAGGTAACTACTTCAACATCGGTATGCCCGGTACTGGTGAGCATGTCGACTGCTTTGTCGACGGTCCGGTTGCAAATCGCTCCGATGCGAATGCCTTTGAGGTACTGCATCTGGTTAGCAATACCTTTGGCCATGAAGCCGGCACCGTACATTCCGAAGACAACAGGGTTGCCTTCGGCTGCGCGTTTCGCGAGGGCCGTGTCGATGATGATCATGCTGAAACTCCGGCCGTGGCTGATCGCAAACCAATTGCTTCAAACCGAGCAAAGTCTGCTGGGTTGAGCATGCGTCGTCCATCAATGACGAGCGGCTGCGGGTCAAGCGACGCCACGATGCCCGGAAGACTGTTGTACTCCGGCCAACGGGTGGTCAGTAACACAGCAGCGCTCCCCGCGATCGAGCCAGCAATGTCGTCGACGAATCGAACGGTGTCAGGCAGCACTTTACGCGCAGCCTCTTCAGCCACTGGATCGTGCACGGTGACGTTGGCACCTCGTTCACACAACTGTTGAACGATGGCGATGCCTGGTGACTCGCGAATGTCGTCGGTGCCGGGCTTGAAAGCCACACCGAGGACGGTGACCGCAAGACCATCAAGATCGTGATGGTGCCGTTGCAGGAGGTCGATCATTCGAGCAGGCTGCTCGGCGTTTACTTCAACCACCGATCGAAGGAGGTGCATTGGTGACCCGTTGTCTTCGCCGTACGCAACCAGTGCTTTGACATCCTTCGGGAAACAGCTGCCGCCGAATCCGCATCCTGGCCACAAGTACGTGGTGAACGACGGTGTGATTCGCTGTCCGTCGATGATGGGGCTGAGGCGCTTGTCCAAGTGCACACCCATCACGGCATCAACCACGTCAACACCAACTGCGTCGCACAGGTTGGCGATTTCATTGGAGAACGAAATCATCGTTGCCAACAGCGAGTTGGCTGTGTACTTGATCATTTCAGCGGTGCTTGGTTTGGTGCGAATGATGTCGACGCCGACAAACGGGGCGTACAACATGCCAAGCGCGTCGATTGATCGATCGTCGATGCCGCCCAATACGATGCGGTCTGGGTCCATAAAGTCTTGAATGGCTTCGCCTTCTTTCAAGAACTCTGGGTTCATTCCCAACCCAAAATCGGGGCCAGCAGTCTTGCCTGACGCCGCTTCAAGGGCCTGACGCACGACACCTTCAGTTGTGCCCGGAACGACGGTGCTTTTGACAACAACACAGTGGTACGTGTCTTTATCTTTGAGGACCGCACCAATTTCTGACGCAACTATTTCGACGTACTTCAAGTCGATGTGTTCGCCATCAAATGGCGTGCCAACGGCTATCAACGTGATGTCGCTTGCCAGTACAGCGGCGCGAAGGTCTGTTGTCGCGCGAAGGCGGGTTCCGATGTTGGCAGCCATCAACTCGTCGAGGCCCGGCTCGTAAATGGGGGACACACCATTGTTGATTGCGTCAACTTTGGCAGCATCGATATCGACGCACGTGACGTCATGCCCGTAGTGAGCAAGGCAGACGCCGCTCACCAATCCGACGTAGCCGGTTCCAGCGATTGATACTCGCATGTCAAGCCTCCGATGCTTCTTGGTTTCCTGCGTACCAACGCAGTGCTCGTTCGAGACCGTTCTCAAATCCAACGGTTGGTTCGTACCCGAGTTCTTCTCGGGCTTTCGTGATGATGGGGCAACGCCGGTTGGGGTTGTCGGTGAGGTATGCCGCGTCGGCTGAGGTTTCGAACACCAATTTACCGGTGTATTGAAACAGTGACGATGCCTGTTTGACGACTTCTTCGGCGAGGAAACGCATCGATATTTCAGGCGTTTCGGTGCCGATGTTGTACGCCTCTCCGGCGCGTCCCTTGATCAACACCTTGTAGTAGCCAACGATGGCGTCGGTGATGTAGCAGAACGTGCGGGTAGGGGATCCATCGGAATACATGACGATGTCTCGGTTAGCGAAGACGTCGCGAGCAAAGTCGGGCAACACTCGGGCGTCGGTGATCTTGAGCCCAGGACCGTAGTTGTTGAACGGACGAGCGGTTTTGATCGGGAGGCCGTACTGCTGAGCAAAGTTGACACAGAGTGTTTCGCCGTAGCGCTTGGACTCGTCGTAGCAGGCTCGGGGGCCGGTGCAGCTGACGTTGCCACGGTACGTCTCGGGAGTGGGGATGTCTTCTGGGGTTGGATCGCCGTAGATTTCGCTCGTTGAATAGAACAAAAACCCTTCAACGGGCCGCTCGCTGCTCTGTTGCACTCGGGAGTATTCCAACAAATTCCGCAATCCGTTGACGTTGGCGTCCATCGTGTCAATTGGATGAAGTCGATAGAACTTCGGTGACGCAATTGACGCTGCGTGAATGATGAACTGCACTGCACCAAGCGACGCTGGGACAGGGTCGGTCACATCGTGGGTGGCGACGGTGAGGTTGGCGGTGCCTTCTAGGTTGGCGAGCCAACTCGGAACGCCAC
>JANMEI010000830.1:0-1032 GCA_031376865.1 Acidimicrobiia bacterium
CCAGCGACGTGAACGCAGTCGATGAAGCCTTGCATTCTCAGTTCGCGATGTTGTTTGAGCGGTTACAACACGAGACCGAGGCCCGGGCGATCCTGCTGACCGGGTCGAAGAAGGCGTTCTGTGCCGGCGGTGACTTCACCTGGTTCCCGCAGCTCAACACCACCGAGAAGCTGGACCATCTTCGACGCGATGCGAAGGCGTTGATCTGGGATCTGCTCGATGTCGAGTTACCAATCGTCTGTGCGCTGAATGGTCATGCCATGGGTCTCGGAGCATCCATTGCGTTGCTGTGCGACACCATCTTCATGGCCGACACCGCTCGAATCGGCGATCCTCATGTTCGAGTCGGAATCGTTGCCGGTGACGGTGGGACCGCCATTTGGCCGCTTGTCATCGGCCCTGCGTTGGCGAAACGATTTCTGATGACTGGCGATGCGGTCTCCGCAGACGAGGCATTGCGAATGGGCCTGGTTACTCACGTTGTTGCCCGTGATTCGTTGGACGCCGACGCAATGGCCTTTGCTCAACGATTGGCGCAAGGTGCCACGATGGCCATCAAGTACACGAAATTATCGGTCAACAAACTGGTCAAAGATGCACTCAACATTTCATTCGATGCTGCGATGGGACTCGAAATGATGACGTTCTTTAGTGACGACCACCACGAAGCACTCGCAGCGATCAACGATGGTCGCGACCCCACATTCACAGGACACTGATCACATGACAACGCCGATAGACGCCGACCTCTACGAGGCGCTGATGACCACCCGTGCCATGCGCCGCTTTTCTGATCAGCCCGTGAGCGATGACACCATCACTGCGTTGTTGGCAGCGGCAGTGCAGGCACCAAGTGGCGGCAATATTCAGCCGTATCAGTTTGTTGTCGTAACTGACGACGCAAAGCGAGCTGCAATCGGCGAGTTGTATCTCAAAGCCCACCTTCGCTACTGGCCGGTAGTGGAAAAGCTGACGCCACCGTTCAAAACACTAGAGGCGGCCGAGCGACATCAACGCAATCTGAAAGCCGCC
>JANMEI010000852.1:0-3856 GCA_031376865.1 Acidimicrobiia bacterium
GACGTTTGGGTGTCACTTCCAAACGACACCGATCTCACCATCTTGGCCAGCGGCGAAGAGATCGAACCCGGCCATTGGGTCTCTGAGGCTCAGCGCGATTGGGCCATGTCGATCGGTCGTTACAGCGCTGCGACGGGCTCGCTGTCGACCTCGACCGTGGCGTTAGGTCCGGGACGACGAACGGTTCGGGTGACTGTCGGGGTTACGGCGCCGCTTTCCGAATCTGCGAGTGCGTATCGGACTCGTGTGGTGCGAGCAATTCGGCTGCTGTCGGATAGATATGGCGACTATCCCTGGCCCACTTTCACCTTGGCCATTACCCCCGGTTTGAAGGGCGGGATCGAGTATCCATCGCATGTGATGCAGGGCCCCGGGTCAATTGGCCGCACCACCACCCATGAAGTTGCGCATCAGTGGTTTTATGGGCTGATTGGCAATGACCAAGGTCGAAGCCCGTGGATCGATGAGGGCCTTGCGACGTGGGCCGAGGCTCGCACCGACAACACTCTGGCTGCATTCGTTTCGAAAACAATCCCGGCTGATGGCAAAGGCAAAACTGGAAGGCCGATGACGTATTGGGATTCGCATCGTTCTAGCTACTACCGCAGTGTGTATGTTCAAACGCTTCAAGCGTTGGCGTCCCTCGATGATCCTGACAACGTTGACTGTGCACTACGTGCGCTTATTGCGACCAGCGGACACCAGGTGGTCACCAACGAAATGGTGATCGATGCCATGGTGACTCGCTTTCCGAACGCTGAAGATCATCTGGCATCGTTCGGAATCATCGGCGAGTAGTCGCCTCAGCCAAGGGCAGTTCCGAACGGCGACGCAGACTTTGCGGCGATTTCACCCATTGATTGTCAGCAAATTTCATCGGGTTTGGTGAGTTGATTGTTCACTTTGCTTCCGATTCAGTGGTGCGGCCCGTTTGTTGACTTAGCGTCCGGTGCGGTGATCGGTGTCAACCGAGACCTTGACGGCCCCACGGGTCAACTTGTTCCGACCCCCGCACTGCAAGCGTTCATATTCGACAAGAAAACCAAAGAAGCGTTCGATCGTGTCAAATAATTCTGCATTCTCGTTGATCAGCCGGAACCTTGTCCGAATCGGCCTGGCTGTAACTATTGTTGGGGCAACATACGGGGTTGTTCAGTTGCAGAGTGCAACCACACCTAGCGGCCAGTCTGTGACGACAGTTCGTGATTACTGGCTTGACTCAGAAAAAACCGCCTGTGCTGACACGGGAGCCGAAATCCCATTAGCGAATGACATATTGGCACCTGATGAACAAATCGGCCAAGGCTACCCGGAGGGCTATTTCAGTAGCGATAGCTTTACTACGTTGCCTCCTGGGCCGTGTGCGTATGACCCGAATGATCCGCGGGGCGAGCGTGCTGAGCCTGTGCCGGTGGTTGTGCCGCCTGCTCAGCCGATCCCTTCGACCGTGCCGTCTTACGATGCGGGCACGGTCATTTGTGACGGACGCCAATACAACTATGGAAATCGGTGCCCCGAACCTCTTAGTGCTGTGTGGGCAGCAGGAATCCTGCCGAACGCAGTCCAGATTCGAGGAGCAGGCGCGAAGATTCTCGGAATACTCCATAGCGAAGGTGGAGTGACCGTCTCTGGTTCAGGCAATAACGTCAACTCCGTCGAGACAGTTATCCAGCCAACAGTTGCCGGAGCTGGCAATGTCGTCAAGACATCCCGGTTAGTCCCTCTCGGCGGGCAAACCTTCCAACAGAACTTCGACCACGACCTCGCCTATCGGAAAGTCGTCATCGAAGTAGCGCCCCTGGTCTGTCCAGCGTCCGGAGCCTTAACAATCAATGCTTCAGCCTTGATCGATAACCGGGCCTACGATCCAGACTGCCCTCTCATCATTGTCGGTGCAGGGATCCGAAAAAAAGTGACAATAGGAAGCCAACACCCCGTAACCATTTTAGGAGCAGGTCTTACGTTTGATCCAGCCATACCCGGATATGCAGCCATCTACGGAGAACACGTCACCATCACAGGCGCCAACGTGCGAATTAACGGCAGCATTCAGGCCTACTTTGACATCAAAGTCACTGGAGCGGGATCCAACCTGTGCGGCCTGGTCGGCGACACCATCGAAATATCTGGAGCCGCCGCAACCATCCGGCCGTGTGTGTAGCGGTCCGGATCTGCACAGTCGTCGGCAAACCAGACCACACCAGCCAGGCCATCGTGTGAAATCTCGTTCTATTTCTCGCGGAAGCGGAGGTTGTCGATCGTCTGCAACACCAATTGTTCATCGGGGCCGCTGACCACCATGGTGATGCCATCGGGGAACCGGGTTGTATACGACACCCCGTTATGTTCGTCTTCGGATTCGCCCGTGCGTCGGTACCAGGTGTCGTCGCCGATTTTGGTGGGGTTGAGCCGTTCGCCGAGCGGATCAAGCACCGTCTTGCGAATGTAGACATCGTTGGTTTGCCAGACCTTGAAGTAGCGCGCTTGCTGTTTGGCACCTTTGGTGTCGCCAACCAGCGTGTAGGTGGTTTCCATCGCGTAGATGCTGGGGCCCCGCTTGTTGTCCGGTGCCTGCATAATGACTGCGACCAGTCGACCACCAGCCGGGGTGGGGTCGGGCAACCGAGCCGTAAACGGGAGATCTACCAACGCTTTGGTGAGTGCCTGTGTCGACGCGGTGAATCGGTCGGGTCGATTGCCGGCGCGAATGACACCACCTATCACCATGATTCCGACCATGGTGGCCACGACCAAGCAGGTAATGAGTCCCGTTCGTTTTGACCACCCAGAGGGGCGATGCCGGGTTGTTCCGTCACCAAGCGACGCACCGATGTTGCTGCTACCGCTCGTTGGGCGTTTGCCGATCTGGTGGGCGGTTCCGGCTTGACTCATAGTGAGAGGTTAGCTGGAACGGGTACTTAGGCCCATCTGTAGTTCGAGCTGCAATCGCAGAGGTAACGTAGCTAGCTCATGTCTGCGCCCGCTCCACGTCCGAACGGGCCAGATGCATCCCGCCTCCGTATCGCATGGTTGGTGTACCGGGGTAACCCGTATTCCGGTGGGCAAGGTGTCTACACCCGTTACATGGCCCGAGAATTGGTCGAGATGGGTCATTCGGTCGACGTGTTGTGTGGTCAGCCGTGGCCCATTCTTGATGCCGTGGTTCGGCAAGTGGCGAGCGCTAGCGAGTCCGAAGAGCGAACCACCATGGTTCGCGGCTCGAGGTTGGTGAAGATCCCATCGATGGATCTGTTCCGCGCCGACGATCCATGGCACATCCCGCGGCCACATGAGCTTCGAGGTCGAGCACACCTCGATATTGACATCTTCGAGTTTGCGCATATGTGTACGTCCGGGTTTCCTGAGCCGTGGACGTTTAGTCTGCGGGCCCGCCGGTACTTCCAACAACACGGTCACGAATATGACCTGGTGCACGACAACCAGTGCTTCGGTTACGGCATTCGCCAACTACAAGAAGACGGTATGGCGGTCGCGGCCACGTTGCATCACCCGATCACGGTTGATCGTGATTTGGAAGTGCAAGAAGCAAAGAAGCACGGCGCATCGACGAAACGGAAGTTTTCACTCAACCGTTGGTATGGGTTTTTGGGGATGCAGATCGAAGTTGCCAGGTCGATTCCTCGCATCATTACCGTTTCAGAGAACTCCAAAAAAGACATCGTGTCGCAGATGAAAGTTGGCGCAGAGCAACTGCATGTGGTTCCCGTCGGTGTAGACCACGAGCGATTCAAGCCATTGGATCACATCGTGCGTGAGCCGCACCGGGTGTTAACCGCAGCCAGTGCCGATGTGCCACTAAAGGGTTTACGCCCGCTTCTCGAAGCAATTGCCAAGG
>JANMEI010000655.1:0-3770 GCA_031376865.1 Acidimicrobiia bacterium
CCGGTATCGCCCACGACCACGGTCTCGCCCACATAGGTGATCTCACCGTTCACGACTCGAGCGTTGTGTGTCGCCCGTGCCCCACACCAACAGCGGGCCTCCACTTGCATCGCCACCCGCTCGTCAGCCACTTCGAGCATCCGCTTGGTGCCCTCGAACAGCTCGCCGCGGAAGTCGGTGATCAGGCCGAACGCGAACACGTCGATACCCAGATCGTCGACGGCCCGGGCGAGCTGGTCGCATTGATCGCGCGTGTAGAACTGCACCTCGTCGCACACCAGGTAGTGGATCGGCCAGTGCCCGACCGCCAACTGGTACAGGTCCATGTCGGGCACCACCTCGATCGCCTCGGCCGCAACGCCCAGGCGGCTGGTCACCTGAGCCCCCTCTCGATCGAGCTTGGTGAGCAGCAGACCGAACTGATCGGTGCCGCTTCCTTCGATTTGACCGTACACCTTGGTGCCTGGAATTTCGACTGCCGTGATGAACAAGGCGGTAGGGAGATCGGCCACGATTGCGTCGACCTGCTTGGACTCCAATGCAACCTTGGCTGCGTTGTTGTCGTTAAACACCTGCGGGGCGGTTGACGGCTTGATGGTCTCTTCGATGTAGGTGAGGCTGGTGGTTCCAACCGCTACGCCAATTTTGAGTTTCTGCAAATCAGCCACCGTCTTGGCAGAAGCAGCAGGCGAGTCAGCTAAGCCGAACACTGCTTGCGCCGCGGTGTAGTAGCCACGGCTGAAATCAACAGCGGCCTTGCGCTCGTCGTTGATCGTAAACTGCTGCAAATTGAAGTCAAAGTCCTTTGGACCAGGGGAGATGGCAGCATCGAACGGGGTGCGAACCCACTTCACCTTGGCCGCATCGAAACCAAGGTCACGGGCAACCGCCATCGCCACAGCGGCTTCCAAGCCCTGACCATCTTCGGGGGTCTTGTCATTCATGACGTACGGCGGAAACGCAGGTTCGCCGGTGGCAATCGTCAACGTCCCGTCAGTAATGGTTTTGCCGGCAGCGCAGGTCTTGAGGTCGCCACCCACAGCTACAGGTGCTGCGTCGGTTCCGGGTGCAGCAGCTTCAGTAGCTGGGGCAGCCTCGGTGGTGTCGGTCTTGGTGGTACTGCTTCCGCAGGCAGCCAGGATTAGGCCGCTTGCAACCAGTGCGGTAAGCACTCGCTTCATCTGGAACTCCTCAGGTGGTGGGGACCTTCAGACTATCGGTGGAATTGCCAGGTTCAGTTGTTTTGGCCAATCAGGCGGCCAATTTGCTCCAAATAGACAAGTGGATTGGAGATGGCCGACGCCACGTCGGGTGCCAGATCGACCAGCTGATAAACAGCCTCGAAGCGTGCCGATGCAGCAGGTGTTAGGGCGCTCACCCCGCAGACCACGACTACTGGAATCCCGAGCGCGGTTGCCGCATCGAGCACCCCACCGACCGGTTTGCCAACAAAGCTCGTGGCATCGGCCTGGCCTTCGCCGGTGATCACCAGGTCGACCTGCTGTAACGCTTCGGTCAGCCCAACCACTTCGGCCACAAGGTCGAACCCACTCACGAGCTGCGCGCCTAGGGCGTACAGGCCCCCGGCTAGGCCGCCTGCCGCACCGGCACGGGGAACCGTTCGTACGTCTACTGAATAGTCGTGCGCATACTGATCAGCGAGCGCCTCTAAGCGATCAACCAGAAACGTGACGTCATCTGGTGCTGCGCCCTTTTGTGGACCAAACACACGGGCCGCGTCGACAAACGTGGTCACCACATCGGTGGCCACAATGACCTCCATGCCATGCAATGACCAGTCCAGAGCCTGAAGCGCGCCAAGTCCGCCGTCGGTGGTGGCGCTCCCGCCAACACCCACGATGCACCGGATCGCGTTCTCAGCAACGGCGAGCAACATCAACTCGCCGGTGCCAAACGTGGTTGCTTCGCGTGGCTGGAGCGGGCCTTCCATCAGTGCAAGTCCACTTGCCTGCGCCATTTCAACAACCGCGGTGCCGTCGGCCAACATCGCCCACGATGCATCAACCGGGGAGCCCACCGGTCCTGTCACCACTGCTCGGAAAACGGTGGCTCCCGGTTTCGCCGCCAACACCGCGAGTGTTCCGTCGCCACCATCAGCGAGGGGAATAGTCCGGACCTCATGATCGTGTTCTGGTGTGTGCCGAATACCCCGAGCAAGCGCTTCGGCGACCTCAGCCGCAGTGGCCGAGCCTTTGAACTTGTCGGGGCAAATCAAAATTCGCACGAAGAGCGCCGGACTAGCTAGCGCGAGCCGCCATCTCTTGTTCCTTTTGAGCAAACTCGGCGCGAGACACCACCATGTGGTGCACTTCATCGGGGCCGTCAGCGAAACGCAGGGTGCGATTGCCTGCATACATACGAGCCAGCGGAGTGTATTGGCTGATGCCAATACCACCATGCAGCTGAATCGCTGCGTCGATGATCTCACCAACCTTCTCGGGGACCATGGCCTTGACGGCGCTGACCCACACTCGTGCTTCGGCGTTACCCAACACATCCATGGCCTTGGCTGCCTGCAACACCATCAAACGGCACGCTTCAATCTCGATACGGGCACGGCTGATGACCTCGGGGTTCTTGCCCAGCTTGATCAGCGGGCGTCCGAACGCTTCGCGCTTCATGCCATGTTCCAACGCCAAGCTCAACGCCCGCTCAGCCACACCAACAGCACGCATGCAGTGATGGATACGCCCAGGGCCCAGGCGAACCTGGCTGATTTCGAACCCACGACCTTCGCCCAACAAGATGTTGTTCTTCGGTACACGTACATTGTCAAACTTGATACGCATGTGGCCGTGCGGTGCATCGTCCTCGCCAAACACATGGTTTGAACCGTAGATGTTGACGCCGGGCGTGTCGGTGGGAACCAAAATCTGCGACTGGCGCTTGTGCGGGGGCCCATCGGGGTTGGTGACCACCATGGTGATCATGATCTTGCAGCGCGGATCGCCAGCGCCCGAGATCCAATGCTTCTCGCCATTGATCAACCACTCTTCACCATCAAGGACCGCCAGCGTCGCGATGTTCTTGGCATCAGATGACGCCACGTCGGGTTCGGTCATGGCATAGGCAGACCGAATCTCGCCGTTCAAAAGCGGCTTCAGCCACTTCTCTTTTTGCTCAGCCGTGCCGACCCGTTCGAGTACTTCCATGTTGCCGGTATCTGGGGCTGAACAGTTGAGACATTCAGACGCCAACGAGTTCTTTCCGAGCTCCATTGCTATGTATGCATAGTCAAGGTTGGACAACCCCTCACCCGTTTCGGAATCGGGTAGGAAAAAGTTCCAGAGGCCCTGAGCTTTGGCCTTGTCTTTGACAGTTTGCAGCAACTCGAGTTGGCCCTCCCCCCAACTCCAGCGCTCTTTGCGGTTCTCGCCAAGACGGTGAAACTCGGCCGTGATTGGGTCAACCTCGGTCTCAATGAACGCTTTGACCTGCTCAAACAGCGGTCGGGCCTTGTCTGACAGGGCAAGGTTGTACATATCTGGGGTGCGGGTCAACGAAGTGCTCATCCCCTGACCGTAGTTTCCGAGTGGGTGTCCGACCAACTGCAAGCCCAAATGAGAGACTGAAGGGGTGAAGGTTCTTATTACCGGTGGCGGTACCGGCGGTCACGTTGCCCCAGCCATGGCGGTGATCTCGGCCTTGCGCCACCAACATCCTGCGATTCAGTTGCTGTATGTGGGCAGCCCCACCGGCATCGAGGCAAAACTGGCACCTGAAGCAGACGTGGCCTTCATTGGTATCGC
>JANMEI010000913.1:0-4615 GCA_031376865.1 Acidimicrobiia bacterium
TTGAGCGAGGCACCACTTCCCTCCCATATGGGAAGCCCACTTACTTCTGCCCCGGCCGCAATAGGGACCGACTCCATCGACTGATAGTTGGGCACGGTCACAATCACGTGATCACCGGCCCCGACCAACGTTTGCAGGGCCCAGAACATCGGCTCTTGGGCTCCGGCAAAGATCAGCACCTGCTCTGGCGACACGTTGTCATAGGTTGCCGCAACAGAGGCGCGCAGCTCGGGCGCTCCCCACGTCTGGGTGTAGCCAAGGCCAAGGTTGTTGAACTGGTTGCGTTCAGCTTCGGTGGCCATAGCCAACAGATCGCTGATGGTGACGGACTCGGCATCTGAAGCAGTGAGGTGATACTTCGCCGTGAACTCGTGTTTGGCGAAGTACACCTCGAGGGCAAAGTCGGGAAGTGTTGACGTCATCATGTGCGTGCCTCCGAAAGCAGCGAATAGACGGTGGCGCGAGATACGCCAAGTGCAAGTGCAACCAGCGAGGCTGCGTTACGGGTTGCAAACAGACCTTTGCCATCAAGGACACCGATCAACTCGATACGTTGCGAGCGAGTGAGCCGTGAACGATCGACCGGCACCTGCCGGCACCATTCGTCCACCACTCGATGAATGTCTTCTCGCCAATCACGTTCGAACAGCACCTGGGGTTGCGGCACCATCGCCTGAGCGAACCGTTGCAATGCGCCGATCGCATCATCAAGTACCGAGCGGTCCAGGTTGATGCAAATCATCCCCGCCCCTTCCGCGATCGCTACCGACACCGACACGATTCGATGGCCGTCGACGTTGATTTTTTCGTAGGGACCAACTACGACTGATTCAAGCGTCCATTCGGGTAGCTCAGACAACAACGATTCGTCGCCCACGCGCCGGCCCGAAAACGAGTTCCAGATGGCAACGACGCGATCACTTGCCACGTCATGAATCACCACTTCAGCATGAGGATGCAGCAACGCCACCACGCCCTCGATCAGCGGGACCTGCGCGTGGAAGTCAAGCGATGGGCGAAGAACTTTCCGGTTGGCCATTCAGACAATCTATCTGAATTGGACAATTTGTCAAGCGTTAGTCGTGTGGCTATCCAGCCAGGCGACCACATCGTTGATCACCGTGGCCTTTTCGGGCTCGTTGAACACCTCGTGGGCAAGACCGTCGTAGACCTTCAGCGTTTTATCGGGCGACCCCGCCAAGCGATCCACTAATCGACCGGCAGCCACCGGAACCAGTTGGTCCGCAGATCCGTGCACCACCAGTAATGGAACTCGCAACGACGGCAACCGGGCTGGGAAACTTTTCGATGCTTTCATCATCGCAGCCGCAGTTCCCGCTGCCATTTTCCCGTGAAACACCTTCGGATCGTCAACATAGGCCTTCACGACCTGAGGATCGCGACTGACGCCCTCGGCAGACAACTGACGGATGCCAGATTTGGGCGCCAGTTTAGCGATCAACGCCACAACCACCTGGAGTGGTTTCGGCACGCCATCAAGTGATGCAGAAGGCCCGGAGAGAATGAGACCCGTGAGATGGTCCTGTCGACGCAATGCTGACGACAAAGCAATGTTGCCGCCCATCGAATGGCCCAGCAGAAAGAACGGGATTCCTGGATGATCAGCGGCCGCCCGTTTCATCACCACGTCGAGATCATCCAGCAAATGGTCGTAGACGTCAATGTACCCCCGTGTCCCAGCGGACTTTCCATGGCCTCGGTGATCGGGGATATAGACCGCATAACCCCGAGGCACGAGCACGCCGGTCAGGTTTGCGTAGCGCCCGCTGTGTTCGCCAAAACCGTGGGCAACCACCACGACACCGCGGACCGCACCGTCGGGAACCCAGGCTTGCCAGAAGATAGCGAGGCCGTCGCCGCCGGTGAACGTGTCTTCAAGATGACGCATGACTGCACGGTACAGGATCGATCCTTCAGGGTTCTGATCGAATGTGTCGAGAAATGCGTTCAAGACCCTCGATGGGCGCACTACAGTGTCATTGTCACATTGTTAGTCGCGGGGTGTAGCGCAGCTTGGTAGCGCACCTGGTTTGGGACCAGGGGGTCGCAGGTTCAAATCCTGTCGCCCCGACCAACAATCTGGCGGGTGTAGCTCAATGGCTAGAGTCCCAGCCTTCCAAGCTGGTCATGCGGGTTCGATTCCCGTCACCCGCTCCACACAACTAGCTGTTCGCTAGTCCTCCCCAGTCCCCCACCTGCGTTTGGGGGATTCGGCCGGTGTTGGCCGACGCTTCAGATCCGCATGATCGAAGCGTGAACTCTTTTGCTGATACCAAAACGGCTGACACCAACGCCAACGCCAACGTGATTGCGTTGTTTGCCCGGTCGGCTTCGCTCATCATCGTCGTGCTCTGGCACTGGTTGTTTGCTGTTGTTCGTTGGGACGACAGCGGCGCCCACACCGGCAACCCGTTACACCTTGTGCCTGGCAGTTTTCTGCTCACCTGGGCGCTGCAAATCATGCCGGTGTTTTTCCTGGTTGGTGGTTGGGCATCAAGCGGATCATTTGATCGAGCCGTCACCAAGGGCACTGCACCTACTACCTGGGTGACCGCTCGGATCAAGCGATTGATCGTGCCGGTTCTTCCGCTGGTTGTGCTTCTCGTCACCGTTCGAGTTTTTGGAAGTCCGTGGTTGTTTGGCATGACGCTGCTTGCCGCATCACCGTTGTGGTTTTTGGCTGTGTACATACCGTTAACGGCAGCCACACCGATCTTGCACCGGGCTCATCATCGTTCCCCCCGACTAACCCTGGCAATCATGCTGACGATGGTCGGCGGACTGCACTACCTCCGATTCGTTCAGGGAATGACCGGCCTAGCCATCACCTTGATCTCGTTTCTCGTGGTGTGGGGAACGGTCTACCAACTTGGCAGCTACTTCGAGAAGGTGCTGAACCAACCGAGCATCGCACTCGGATGCACGATCGTGGGTGTACTTGGCATCATTGGTTGTCACTTCGTAGGTGGCTATTCATTGTCGATGGTGACTACCGCAGCCGACACTCGTTCCAACATGGGGCCTCCAACTGTTCAGATCGTGTGGCTTGCCTTGTTACAGTTGGGATTGTTGGGACTGTTCGGCAACATGATCACGCGGGCAATGACTCATCGTCGGCTGCGCAATGCCATCAGCTGGATTAGCGAGCGACAAATGAGCATCTACGCCCTTCACTTCCCCATCTGGGTCGCTGTACTTGTTGCACTTCGAACCACGCCCCTGGCCATGCCAAGCTCGGCTTCGACCACGTGGCTGTTGACTCGACCAGTGTGGTTCATCATTCCTGGGAGCGTTTTGTTGGCAGTGCTCACCTTCAGCGAAGGGAAACGGAAACAACATCGATCGTCTCGTACTCAGCTACGTTCTGCTGCATGACAGATGCGCAGGCACTAGAAGGTTTCACCATCGATAGCTTTTCCAGCGAGGGCGTAACCAAACTGTTGTATCGAATGGGAACCGGCCCCGCTGTCATTGTCATTCACGAGGTTCCGGGCATCACGCCGAAGGTTGCCGAGTTCGCCCGTTCTGTAGCTCACGCTGGATTCACGGTCACCTGTCCGGTGTTGCTCGGAACTCCAGGCAAGCCGGTATCGGGGGGATACCTTGCCCAACAGGCGGTGAAGTTGTGCGTCTCACGCGAGTTCGGTGCGTTCGCCGCTGGCCAGACGTCGCCAGTGGTGTCGTGGCTGCGTGGCCTAGCTCGGGCTGAACATACGCGATGCGGCGGGCCAGGGGTCGGAACCGTTGGGATGTGCTTTAGCGGTGGCTTTGCGTTAGCGATGGCGACCGAACCGGCGGTGATTGCGCCGGTGATGAGCCAGCCGTCGCTTCCGGTGACGGTGCCGTGGCGTAAATCCAACGCTGGCGCTATTGACTGTTCACCATCAGATCTTGAAGTGGTCAAAGAACGCATGCGCACAGATGAAGAACTGTGTGTACTTGCTTACCGGTTCTCCGCCGATCCGTTGGTTCACGAGGATCGGTTCGCTCACTTGCGAGCGCAACTTGGTGATCGGTTCCACGCCGTGACGTTCGATTCGTCACCCAGCAATGTCAACGGGTACCCCGCCAAGGCACACTCTGTGCTCACCGAGCATTTCGTGCAGTCGGCGGCTACCGAAGTCATCGACTTCTTTCGCCGACGATTGCTCTGAGTCAACTTCATCGTCTGTTCAGGTCAAAACTGTTTAGGGTCGGCCATGAGATACCGATCCCTCCGTCGAGTTATTCCCATCGCAGCGATTGCCGTGTTGGTTGCTGTTGAACCGGGCATCGCTCAACAGCGGCGTCGACCACGCCCAACGACGACCGCTCCACCGACAACTGCTGTTGCCCCTACGAAGGCTCCTGAGTCGGTGAAACGCGACGCCCGGATGGTGCGCATCGAGGCCAACCTGGCGGTCAGCACCGCCCAATCGTTCTTTGCAACCATCGAATCAGCAAAGGCAGCCGGCGCAAACACCATTGTGTTTTCGGATACCAAAACCAATATCTGGTTTGCCAACAAGCCTGCGTGGACGGGCTGGCTGGCGAACATGAAAGCCGTTCGTGACTTCACGCGAACCACGGGAATGAAGTTTGTTCTGCAGACTGC
>JANMEI010000924.1:0-3918 GCA_031376865.1 Acidimicrobiia bacterium
GTCGAGAACCGCTGCGGCTCGAGTAGAAGGATCGCCAGCATGAGCCGGTTGATGAGCATGCCCCGGTGGCAACGTTCAAGTCTCGGAGCGCTCACTGTCGTGCTGCTGCTCGCCGTGGCTGGGCGACTGTTCGACGCGCCAGGTCTGACTGGATCGTCGACAGTCAGCACGGCGTTGGGCCTCGCTGTGCCAGTCATCCTGGCCGGTCTTGGTGGTTTGGTAGCTGAACGTGCCGGGGTCTTCAACATCGGCCTCGAAGGCATGATGGCCATGGGTACCTGGGGTGCAGGCTTGATGGGTTGGCACTACGGCCCCTGGGGCGCGTTGCTGGGCGGCCTGTTGGGCGGCATCATTGGAGGCGCACTCCTTGCACTCGCCACAGTCACTTTTGCTATCGAACAGACTGTTGCTGGCGTCGCCATCAATATTGCGTCACTCGGCATTTGTCGATACCTCTCCAGCTTGTTCTTTGACGGGAAGGGCCCCGAGGGTGACCTCGGCACTATCGCCGACTCACCGTCGGTTCGAACCTTCGGAGTGAAGTTTCCCAATATCCCTTGGGGGAAAACCGAATTACAGCCACTCAACGGCGTCAGCAACTGGCTTCTCGAGATTGAGGGTAAGAACTGGTTCTTCGTATCTGATCTTGCAGGCGTTATCCGCGGCTTCACATTCGAAGTCACCTACGCGTCGGCACTGTTGTTGTTGTTGCTTCCCATCATTTGGTACATCGTGTGGCGCACTCCCTTCGGACTTAGGCTGCGAAGCAGTGGCGAGAAACCTGCTGCGGCCGAATCGCTTGGTGTGAACGTGATCAAAACCCGCTGGATTGCCGTCCTCATGTCGGGCGGGCTTGCTGGCTTGGCCGGATCATGGCTGGTGTTAGAGAGTTTGAAGTACCAGCAAGGAATGACCTCCAACCGAGGGTTCCTTGGCTTGGCCGCCATGATCTTCGGCAACTGGATGCCAGGGTTACTGGCCATCGGGGCACTGCTGTTCAGCTTTAGCCAATCGGTCGGATTTCAACTCGGTTTCGAATCTCGGGCCATCATCGGCGCAGTCGGCATCACGTTCATACTCAGTGCCATCTGGTCTGCGATACAACGAAAACTTGTAAGTGCACTGATTATTGGTGTCGTTGGTGCCGGTGTGTTGTGGTTCGCGTTCGTCAATGAAACGGTCAATGATGCGCTCATCAAAGCGTTGCCATACCTGTTGACCTTGATTGTTTTGGCAGTAGCATCAAAGCGACAACGTCCGCCTGCCGCCGCAGGTATTCCCTACATCAAGGGTCAAGCCGGCTGACCATGAGCATCATTGATTGGGATGCTGTGCGGGCGTCTGCTGCAGCAGCAACAGCGTTTTCGTACGTTCCGTATTCGCGCTTACAAGTAGGTGCCGCGGCCTTAATGGACGACGGCACCATTATCAATGGCTGCAATGTCGAGAATGCATCGATCGGTCTCACGTTCTGCGCCGAGATCACCATGATCGGCAACATGCACATGGCTGGTTACGGCCGAGGTCGGATGGTCGCTGTTGCCGCCACCGATCAATTCAAACGACGACTGACCCCGTGCGGCCGCTGCCGTCAGTTGCTGATGGAACAGGGTGGACCAGATCTACTGATCGACGGATCACCCGGACCTCGACCCATGCGAGAGCTACTCCCCGACTGGTTCGGCCCTGAAGACCTCCCGCCAACGACATAGCCGGCACGTTCCCATCTCCTTCGAATTACGAGCTCATCCGCTCCCGATCGCGGGTGCCGATTACGGCATCCACCTCGACTTCAACTTTCCATTGCGGGTTCATCAACCCACTTACCACCAGCATCGTGTTGGCCGGCCGAATGTCGGTAAACAGCTCGCCATGTAAGCGCTCAACCGCATGGGCATCGGAACGGTCAGTCAAATACACCCGAGTCCGAACCACGTCGGACAAGCTCCCGCCCGCTTCCATGAGAGCGGTTTCAACAATTTCAAAGCACCTTCGAAGCTGACCTGCCACATCGGTGGCACAACTGCCATCGGGATTGACCGGCGCAGTCCCGCTCACAAACACCAAATTGTCGACTCTGACTGCCCGGCTGTAACCAACAATCAATTCGTAGGGAAGACCTGAGGAGATGCGTTGTCGCTCCATAATCTGCCAACCTTACGAGACATGAGCAAATCTCCGTCGGACCCTCGCCTTTACTCCCGGGATTGAGAGATTAACTCAGACAGAACCAGCGGTACAGTGGTTCATGACAGCGCTGAACGACGACATCATCGCCCGAGCACCCAAAGTCCTGCTCCACGATCACCTTGACGGTGGGCTTCGCCCCCGAACAATCATTGAATTGGCCAAAGAGTGCGGCTACACCGGTCTCCCCTCGACTGATCCCGATGAACTCGGCGGACTCATCCGCCAAGGGGCCGATCGAAAAGAACTGGCACTGTATCTCGAGGGCTTTTCCCACACCTGCGCAGTCATGCAAACGCGTGATGCGCTCACCCGCACTGCTCACGAGTGCGCCTTGGATCTTGCCGCCGATGGTGTGGTGTACGCCGAAGTGCGATTCGCTCCGGAACAGCACATGGAAGCTGGGCTGACGCTTGACGAAGTAGTCGACGCCGTACAGGACGGCTTTCGCTCGGGCCAAGTTGCTGCAGCCCAAGCTGGTGCACCAATTGTGATCGGCACCCTGTGTTCGGCCATGCGCCAGGCCGCACAAAGTAGCCAGATCGCATCACTCGCCATCCGGCACCGAGATAACGGCGTTGTCGGGTTTGACATTGCCGGCCCTGAAATCGGATTTCCTCCCAGTCGCCATCTCGATGCGTTCAATCTGGTTCACGAAGCTAACTTCCATACCACTATTCATGCTGGAGAAGCATTCGGGCTCCCGTCCATCCACGAAGCATTGCAATTTTGCGGGGCCGAACGATTGGGCCATGGCGTACGCATCGTCGACGACATCAAGGTGCAGCCAGATGGCAGCTACGAACTGGGGCGGCTCGCGTCGTTTGTACGTGATCGGCGTGTTCCACTCGAAATGTGCCCGTCGTCCAACGTGCACACCGGTGCTGCCAACTCGATCGCTGAGCACCCCATTGCATTGCTACGCAAACTACGGTTCCGGGTGACGCTCAATACCGACAATCGGTTGATGTCCGGCGTTTCTATGACGTCTGAAATGAAGGAGCTCGTCACTACCTTCGGCTACGGCCTTGAAGAGTTGCAGTGGTTTACCGTCAACGCCATGAAGAGTGCATTTTGGCCCTTCGAAGAGCGCCTGGCTCTCATCGACCAGGTGATCAAACCACAGTACGCACGCTTACGATCTGAGCTACTGGGATAGGCGCAGCTACTTCGCTAGCCTGCCGGCCATTGCCTCAAACCCCGGGCCGCCAAGTTCGGTGAGCGCGGCCTTACGTCCGGCCAGCACCATGATGAGTGCTTCTGCTGGCCCGCTCAACACCGGACCGCGCCCCTCTTCAAACACAAGATCTGTCGCCTTGAGGGTGAGTCCCTTTGCCCGACTGCCAGCTTCTTCCATGACTTGTTCAAGCACCAATCGCAGTCGATCTTCATCAATATGGCGTGACTGCCCTAACGGTCGGCGCATATCTTGATGATGCACGAAAACATCAGCCAACATTCCGCCCACGTCCGTTTTCGGCGGAAGTCGTCGATCACCGATGGTGGCGAAAAACTGTTCTCGCAACTCCGACCACTCCATTTTCGCCTCGCGTTTCGCTTCCCGGTCAATCATCCGGTCGAGCTTGAAACCCGCCAGGATTGTTGGGATTATCACCGAGCCAATCGTCACCGTAGGTACCCATACGAGATGGGCTACTACTTCACGAATACGCCAGCTATCACACAACGAATCATGTTCACGGTCCTCCGCGGTTAACGAGTCGAGAAAAG
>JANMEI010000935.1:0-3833 GCA_031376865.1 Acidimicrobiia bacterium
CGGGATTTTGTCAATAAATCACTTGCGCCGGGTATTGGTCACAGACCACACTTACCGGGTCGGGTTTTACCCGAATATACGCACACGTAACACCGCCTAATCCGCTGTACCAATCTCCACACCGATCGAAAGAGGTGACGACATGAAGCAAGACACGATAGCCATCTGTAACCCGATGACTTCGACCGTCAATGTTCTGTCGCGCCCACTTGGCGCTGGCGCTGGATATATGTACGTGTCGATGTTCGGTGCAGCCGTTGTCGCGGGTGTAGAGGCCCATGTCGCGGTAGCCGCCAATACGCCAGAAAACGGACGTATTGCGGCCTTTGATTCAGCCTGGGACACCACTGAAGGTGCACTCACGTCTCAGGCTCGTACGTGCACAACCAAGAAAAACGACAGCAAGAACAACAAGCGGCCTCAGAGCTGGAGTGGAGCTCCTCCCGGATAACTACCGGAAGGACAACAACCACAACACTCAGCTCACGAGGCCGCCGGGAATCCCCCGGCGGTCTTTTGTTTTTCCCGGTTGCGAACCCCCACTCCTGAACGAAGCCCACAACATGCTCACTCAAACCCCTTTCCATTCAGATACCCCCCAGCAGCACCAAACCCAGCAGCACCTACCCCAGCATTATCAACCTGTAGTACCGGACAAGGAGAGCCGGACCATGAACTTGAACGAAGCACTGCTGACCTCCGTTGACCGTGAATTGGTGGCCCGTGGCCGCTGCGCCGATGGCGCTGGCACCATGGCGAGCCTGTTCTTCTCGGAAGAACTTCACGAGATTGCACGGGCCAAGGCCATTTGCACCAATTGCCCCGTTACCGATCGATGCTTGAACGGTGCGCTCATCCGGCGTGAGCCGTGGGGCGTGTGGGGTGGCGAATTGGTGATGAATGGCAAGGTGCTTGCCGCTCGTCGTCGTCGAGGCCGTCCACCAAAGATCAAGGTGTCGGAGTTGATGGTCGATGAACTTGGCTGTGTGATTTCGGCGTAGGTACAGCCAAAGGCATAGGCATAGGCATAGGCCTAGGTCAAACGTCAGATTCCGCAGACCGGGGTGCCGTGTTCCTCATCCGGGGGAAAGCGGCGAGTGACCGGTCTGCGAGTAACCGGATATGTCGCCTTGGGCCGATTTGCACGTGTTGCGAGTCGGCCCTTCGCGATGTTGGTCGACAACGGCGAAATCCCCGCCTAGCGTCGAGTCATGAACATCGACGACGCGCTTGACACCCCGGCTGCCCCAGCCCGCCCAACCGATTGGCTGAAGTCGTTGTTGATCCCGCTGCTCGTAGCCACCCTTGCTGGATCGATCTCCTTAGCCGTCGGGGCACGGGTGTTCCAAAGTTCTAGCCGGTCTACCCAGCTGAAAGTTGAAGCCGAGCGACAGGCGGCAGCGCAGCAAGTGATCGTCTCGCAACGATTAACTGCTGCGTACAACGCGTTTTCCACCATCACCCCGGCTGGCTCAACGATTGGTTCGCTCACGACTGACGAGAAGAAGAATCTCGAGTTCGCGATGCGCGACGTGTACTTGTTTGGCAATCAAGATGCCACCAACGCTGTCGACAAATGGTTCAAGTCCAACTTCAAATCCCCAGTCGAGGGGGTCTTGTTGCCCCTTCGTAACCAGATTCGGTCGCTTGCTGGCCTCAGCCCAAGCAAGCAAACCAACAGTCCGTGGATCCAAACGTTCTGGCGAACTGATGCCACAAAACCTAAGACAGCAGACGCAGCCAAATAAGTACGGCTCGCGTAGGACACCGTCAGATTTCAGCTCAGATTTTTTGGCACGAGGGGCACGCATAGGCCCATCGTCCTGACATATCCCACCGAACGATCGGGGTCTCGCACCTGATGCAGTGATCGCGTTTGTATACGTACACAGCTTCTTTGCCCCGGAGCTTTTTTCGAGGTGTGCCGAAGACATCCAACTCGTCGTCGGCGACGGTAATGATGCGCTTGTCTTTGACGCCTTGCTTCAGCATCGCAACGATGGTGATCCAGAGTGCATCAAATTCCCAACTGGTGACCTGATTCGACGGTCGGCTCGGGTGGATCCCATGCACAAACAACGCCTCTGCCCGATACACATTGCCGACCCCGGCCATTACTTTCTGGTCGAGTAACGCCTCGCCAATGGGGCTTCGTCGTTTACTGAGCCGCTGAAAGGCCAAGCTGGGATCTGCGTCATCACGCAACGGGTCGGGGCCTAGACGCGCTCGAACAACGAGTTCTTCGTCCGGGGTCATGATGCGACAATCGGTGGGTCCAACCAGATCGATGGCCCATTTCTGACTTACCATTCGAAGGCGTGTGGTGTCGCGCGGTGTTGGAGCCGGGTTGGCGTGGCGGGTGAACTTGCCAAACAATCCGAGGTGCACATGAACGGTGATGGCTTCGTCAATACGAGTTGACCCAAACCGGTAGAAAAGGTGCTTTCCGTAGGGGTCGATGCGCTTCAAGACGGTGCCCGACACAACAGCAGCCCCATCGGCCATACGGCCTTGCGGGGACGTGATCGTCAAAGCTTGACCGGCTAAATCTCGCGTATGGTCGAGCGCGAGTCGATGAATCGTATGTCCTTCAGGCACCCTGCCACCGTAGATGCCCAAACGGTACTAGCGCGAAACAGGACCGCCGAGGGTGATGACTTGATCGGCAGCTTCAAGCAGGCGATCGTCATGAGTCGACAACAGCACGGTCCTGCCTTCAGCAGCGACGTATCGCAAGAGGTCTCGGACGTCTTGTACCGATGCACCGTCGAGATGCGCAGTGGGTTCGTCGGCAACTATGAGTGCGGGGTCATTAGCCAGTGCGCGGGCAACGGCGACGCGTTGCTGTTGCCCACCTGACAGCTGGCCAGGCTTATGTGATCGATACGCGCCCATATCAAATCGCTTGAGCAAAGCGTCGGCGCGTTCCGTGGCTTCTTTTCGTTTGATACCAACAAGGGTAAGTGGAACCGCAACATTTTCCACAGCGCTGAGGCTGGGGATCAGGTTGTATTGCTGATGAACCACGCCAACGCTTCGACGCCGATATCCGTCAAGGGCGGCGCCCTGTAAGGCGCTGACTTCCGCTCCGCCGAGCCACACTTTTCCGAGCGAGGGACGCAACGTCGCCGCTGCGCACGACAACAGCGACGTTTTTCCGGTACCGCTTCGACCCACAAGGGCTGTCACTTCGCCACATGGTGCGAACAGTGAAAACCCTTCGATGGGCGTCACCGTCGAGCTGCCCATCGAATAGGAAACGGTGAGGTCCACGAGGTGCAAATCTCGGCCGCCACCTTGGCTGGTTTTGGCCTGGATGGTTAATGAAGGAGTCATCGGATCGCTTGTCGGTAGATGCGTGAGGTCAAGGGTTGGGCTGGTGCGAAGTGCAAAGTTCATGTTGATCAATTCCCGAAAGCGAGGGCTGGTTGGACGGACATCAAACGTCGTGCTGCCCCGATGCTGGCGACCATCGAAATGGTGATCGCGAGAACGGGAAGCGTGAGAAACGCACTCCGAGGAATCTCGGATGAGATGGGAAACAGGGGAGCAAGAACACTTGCGAGTGCGGCGGCCACCATGGACGCACCAATGGCAAGACCCGCAGCTTGAATTGCGATGCTGGAGCCAAGGGCGCGGCTGGTTGCTCCCATCCCTTTAAGGACAGCAACATCTTTGGTGCGTTCAAGGGCGCCGAGATACATCACCGAACCCACAATCAACGCAGCTACGAGCCACAGCAACGACCGGACCATCGCAATCGTTTTCTTTGCGTTGACTACCGGCAGTAGCCCGTCGGTTACGGCTTGGCTGTTGCTCAGTTGCTTCGTGCC
>JANMEI010000060.1:0-2049 GCA_031376865.1 Acidimicrobiia bacterium
CACTCAGCGAGGCGAAGAACCCCGGAGAACCATGACCTGGTCAAGTACAGCGCGAGCGACAGCTCGTTTGGAGGTGAAGTCTACGTGGTGAGCAGCACCGGAGGTAAAGAGTGTGACTTCGTTTGTGTCACCTTCGAATCCTCTGCCCTCAGCCGAGACGTCATTCGCGACGATCATGTCGGCCCGTTTACGGTGAAGTTTCGACGTTGCGTTGGCGACCAGATCGTGGGTTTCTGCGGCGAAACCCACCAAAATCTGACCCATCGGTTTGTGCTGGCCAAGCTCAGCCAAGATGTCGGGGGTTCGTTCGAGCACCACGGTTGGAGCCTCGTCTGAGTCCGGATCCTTTTTGATTTTCTGCTGGGCGGGGTGCACTGGGCGAAAATCTGCCACCGCAGCTGCCATCACCACCACATCAGCTGTTCCTGCAAGGGTTCTCATGGCCTCGTGCATGTCTGCTGCCGATTCGACCGGGACAACCGTGCAGCCGTCGGGCACAGGAAGTTTGACCGTCGACACCAGGGTCACGACCGCTCCACGGCTGGCCGCTTCAGCCGCCACTGCGTACCCCTGCTTGCCGGACGAACGATTGCCGATAAACCGAACCGGGTCGATTGCCTCGCGGGTTCCGCCTGCGCTGATGACAACGGTGAGCCCGGCGAAGTCACGTTGTGGAGCCAAGATAGCGGCAGCGGCAGCCACGATCTCGGCGGGTTCAGCAAGACGGCCAGCACCAACATCGCCGCTGGCAAGAGCGCCGACACCAGGATCGACAATCGTCACACCACGATCTCGGAGCAGTTGGAGGTTGTGTTGAACGCTCGGCTGCTCCCACATTTCGGTGTGCATAGCCGGGCAAACAACCACGGGCGCAGTGGTGGCCAGCAGCGTGGCCGTGAGCAGATTGTTGGACACTCCGTGCGCGTACGCTGCCAGGGTGTTGGCGGTACAGGGAGCAATCAGGATGAGATCTGCCGATTTGCCCAATGCGGTGTGCGGCGATGGCTCTGGCGAATCCCACATCGACACCCGAGTGGGTTCCGACGCAAGTGCACTAAAGGTCAACGCCCCGACAAAGCGAAGGGCGTCGTCGGTGAGCACCGGCATGACGTAAGCGCCAGCGTCGAACAAACGCCGACACACGTCGACGGCTTTGTAAGCAGCGATACCGCCACTGACGCCGAGAACAACACGAGCGCCCCGAAGGGCGCTCAGATTGGCAGTGCTCACGAGAATTGAAGTTACAGGAGGTTGTTGATCTCGGCTGCGGCGGCATCGGCCGCAGCAGCAGCCGCAGCGGCTTGGGCGGCGGCCTTCTCAGCGGCAACTTCGGATGCCTTACGGATCTCGATCTTGTCGGCCACGATCTCTTCGAGAGCGATGGACAGCGGCTTGCGAGAGGTGCTCGAGACCTGTGGTGGAACCAACATGCCCAGACCTTCGGAACCAAGCTGATTGAAATACTGGTTGATTTGCCGTGCCCGGCGGGCTGAGACGGTGACCAACGAGAACTTGGAATCGACCCGATCGAGCAATTTTTCGATTGGTGGGTCAATCATGCTGGAACGGCGTGGTGCCATGGGAAGTCTCCGGGATCAGTGATGTTCGGGTGATGCTCGCGAGCTATTAGGCACCGCGGTAGCGCTCTACGATACCAGCCACTTCGCTTACCGCACGCTCGAGGGTGTCGTTGACCACAATATGGTCAGCGATTTGATGCCCGATGTCCTCTTCGGCTTCGGCTTTACGTAACCGTTTCGCGATGTTTTCCTCGCTATCGCCGCGGGATCGAAGGCGAGCTTCTTGGTCTGCTCGTGAGGGTGGCTCCACAAAAATGAGGATGGAATCGGGAAAACGGGCCTTGACGGCCTGGGCACCCTGCACCTCGATCTCGAACAACACATCGCTACCCTCAGGAGCCGTGGGAAGCGGTGTCCCGTAATAGCTACCGAGAAACTCGACCCATTCCAGGAAGCCGTCGGCTTCAATGTTTGCTTCAAACGTTTGACGGTCCACAAAACGGTATGCGTACGGACTTTCTGAGGGCCG
>JANMEI010000089.1:0-2975 GCA_031376865.1 Acidimicrobiia bacterium
TGACTCCTTGCCCGTAACTGAGTCGGTGTACGTGCCGGATACAACCGTGTTGTCCACTTCGACACTCACAGCATTGACCTTGCTAGTCGTACGCGTACATCCGTTGAGCGTTATGCAGACAAAGAGGGCGAGTGCGGGCGATCGAAAGCGATGGGGCATGAGTACACCGTGCCAGTCCTATGTGTCACAACGAAGGCGCCAATGCGGCAATGCGCAGCCGCCGCAAGCCCCGTGAGATATCAGTCTTGCGAGGGATCTGCCCTTGGAACGACCTAGGTAATTTCGACGACGAATCCGGGGGTAGCCGGGGTTCACCCCTCTATCGGGGTTTAGTCAGGATTGCTTACCGTCGTTCATATGCCTTCAGCCACCATCTTCGAGGTTCGCAATCCCGAAGCCATCAAAGCGCTCTTTGATAACAAGCAGCGCTCCCTGTTGGGTCCGTTCTTTCAACCCGTAACGATCACGGAAGCGGCTCTCTCGATTGATGCGTTGGGCACCACCATGTTGCAATTCGTTCGTCGCATGGTGCGGTTCGGCATTTTGGAACATGTCGACACGGTGCGGCGGAGCGGCAAGCGCGTGCGTCGCTATCAGACCGTCGCCGACGAGCTGTTTGTGCCAATCGATCTTGCCGAAGACGTCATGCTGATCCCTGAAAAGCGATTCCATGCGCTGTATTCCGAAGCCATGCGCGATGAAGTGGTGTCGTATCACTACAAGGTCGAGCCGATAGGTGCGGTTGTACGCGCGCTTCCAAATGGTGTGATCAACCTGGATGGTCGCCTTGGCAAGCAGCCGTGGATTCCCGGAAAAAGTGGGCCACTCGTGGTCTTCGAGTGGAGCATGCTTCGCCTGGACGAGGCTGATGCTCGGGCCTTTCAAGCCGAGTTGGTTACGTTAATCGACCGGTATCGCCATCTTCCTTACGGCGAGCGTGCCTTCTACTTCGGACTGCATCTAGCGCCAGTACCCGATCACCACGCGCTGCGGCCCTTCGTCAATATGCCTGCAGGGTGAAACCGGAACACGAATCAGTCTCATTCAGTTGCGTTTGTTTGACAGTTGCGATTGAAGCATCACAACCATCACCGTGTCATCACGGTTCTTTCCATAAGGAGATCTCATGACCATGCTCGAATCGAGTGCCGTCGTTCATCCAGCTGCTGTGCCCTACCCCCCGGTAGTAGCTGGCGCGTTCGAAGCAACCAAGCGGTATGGGGGAGAGGGAACTGAGGTCGTGGCACTTGATGGTGTCTCGATCCAATTCCGGGCCGGTGAATTCACCGCAATCATGGGCCCGTCGGGCTCTGGCAAGTCAACGTTGATGCACTGCTGCGCCGGGCTTGATCGGTTGACGTCTGGCCATGCATTCGTTGGTGACACCAAGCTGAGTGATCTGAAAGACGACGATCTCACCAAACTGAGGCGAGATCGATTCGGGTTTGTGTTCCAATCGTTCAACCTGATCCCAACGCTGACGGCAAAAGAGAACATAGTCCTACCCCTAAAGCTTGCTAAGCGTACCTATAAGCCAGAAGTGTTTCGGACAATTATTGATGCCGTTGGCCTCGCCGAGCGGCTTGACCATCGCCCGTCTCAGCTGTCGGGCGGTCAGCAACAACGGGTTGCGGTCGCCCGTGCGTTACTGACAGAACCCGAGGTGTTGTTTGCTGATGAGCCAACCGGCAATCTGGATTCTCGGGCAGGTACCGAAGTGTTGCGCTTTCTGCGCACGGCAGCAGATTCATACGGCCAAACGATTGTGATGGTGACCCACGATCCAACTGCTGCTGGCTATGCCGATCGAGTGGTGTTTCTGGCCGACGGCAAGATTGTTGATGAGATGCAGCAGCCCACCGCTGAACGGGTTCTCGATCGAATGAAGCGCTTCGAGCGCTAAACCAGCGAAGGATTGGGTACTGCTGATGCTGCAACTTTCGATACGAGGGATTCGGTCGCACCTCGGCCGTTTTGTTCTCACCGGCCTCGCAATCGCGATGTCAGTCGGCTTCCTGACTGGCACTTTCATCTTGTTTCCGACCACGACGAAAATGATCGATGGCATGATTGGCCAGTCAGTGGGAGGCGTTGACGTCGTTGTTCGCCGACAGCAACTTGATGAAAACACGACGGGTGCATCGGACATCCAACCGAATTTTGCTGACCAGGTCCGTGCGTTGCCCGGGGTGACCGCGGTGCAACCGATGCGTTATGAAGCAAGCGCCCTCTCGCTTACGAATGGAACCGAGTTAGGCAACGCTGAAGCATCGACGTGGGCTACACCGCCGTTCGACGTTGGCACTATTTCGCAAGGTCGCGAACCACAGACCGCAAACGAGACCGCTATCGACAGCGGCACGGCCAAGGCGAAAGGGCTGCGCGTCGGTGACACGCTCCAGCTCTCGATTGCTGGTTCAGCGCCGCAACCCGTCAAGTTGGTAGGTCTGGTCATGTTTGGCAAAGCCGAATCCGTTGGTGGTCTCAGCGTGTTTGTGGCCTCTGGAGCAATAGAGTCGCTCACACAAACCGCAACGAAAGTTGATTGGCTACTGGTTGCAGGGTCTGGTCCCGAAGTTGCTGTTCGTCAGTCAATCCAAACCGTGTTGCCCGAGGGGCTCGAAGCCTTGACCGGCGACGAATACCGCGCCGAGCAACGCGAAGGATTCGCCAGTCAAGTTGCCATTTTCAAAGGAATCATCGGCGGATTCGCTGCCGTGTCCTTTTTGGTGGGTGCCTTCCTGATTGCCAATACGTTCTCGATCGTCGTGGCGCAACGGGCACGGGAAGTAGCACTCCTTCGTGCGATTGGCGCGTTGCGTCGGCAAGTCAAGCGCATGGTTCTCATCGAAGCTTTTGTGGTCGGCACAGTCTGTTCCGTCATCGGCTTAGGTGTCGGAATCCTCATGGCCAAAGCACTCATTTCACTGTTGAAAAGCTCGACGGGGATGCCAGATCCAGGGTTGCTGGTCATG
>JANMEI010000123.1:0-3746 GCA_031376865.1 Acidimicrobiia bacterium
CTGGTATGTGGACCTACTTCATGGTCGGCAATGAACTCCGCGGTGCTCGTCGGCTGGCGACGCCAGTCCACGTTTTTCCGCTGACACGGAAGCGTCACCAACATCACGCCACCAACTTTCAACACCCGCATGAAATTACGCAGCGTTCCAATGGTGTCTTCGCAATGCTCAAGAAAGTTGTTAGCAACCACAAAATCGACGCTGTTGTCATCGAAGGTGGCTAGCGTCTCGCCGTCATCGATCCGGCCAACCGGCACCAGTCCCGCAGCGTCGATCTCGCTGTAATAGGGAACCAACTCTTCGTTTGTGAGATGGTCTACATAGGTGACCTGGGTAGTGGCCGACACGCGCTGCGGGTTATTCAAGGCTCCGATCTCAATCCCTGCCCCTCGAAGCACACGAACCGCCAACAGGTCGCGCAGAGACAATCCACTCACCACATCAAGGGCATCACTCGAAATCCACGTCGGGTTGTTGTCTAACTCCTGACCACAACACGAAACGGATACCGAGTGTCGGCCACCGACTGGAAGCAATCCCTGCAAGCTAAGAATGAAGCGATGCGATCCATTGCCCATGCCGGCAATTGCAAGGTCTGCGCCAAACATGTCAGCGAGGACGGAGGCAACGCTGACTCCATCGATCGAAACATCGACGGTGAGCGGCTCATTGGGCCGGTCTGAATCCCATGCCCAGCCACGCACCTCAAGATCCGTGCAGGAATCGACCACGCCATGAAAAGCCATACCTACATCTTGCCCGGTCAAGCGGATTGTTTCGTGGCAACCCAATCGATCTCAAGGCGAAACGGTTCGGCTTGTTTGTTTGTGATGATGACCCCCAGCCTGGTAGCGCGTTGCCCGGCATAGGGGCCATCGTTGATCGGCTCGCCGATCCTGCTCCGAGGCTTCAACTGTGAGTAGGCGATAGTGACAGTGATCCATGTGTTGGCCGTTGGCGTAATTGGCGCCCAGTACCAATACTCGGCCGTGTCAACGGTGACGAAGAAGGTGGTTCCGCTACCGCGGACACGAACGACCAGTGCATCAGCTGACCCCATGGCCGAAGTGATCGATGACGACAACTTGCCGGTGCGCATGCTGGCAAACCCACCGTTGTTTTCTAAACTGACGTTTCCTGAGAACGTTAACACTCCGTTTTTGACGACGGCAGTACTCGTAGACGCTCCACCCATCACCCCATCGTTGACCACCACCCAGGTCGCTTCCTTTGCCCCGGCGGCAAACCCAAACAGTTGCTGTGATCTGCCGCTCTTTGCCGAAGCTGATCCTGATACCAGGCAGAAGGCAAGCACCATCGAGATCGATCCGACTGCTGTCCTTGTCCGCTGCGCAATCCTCACGCTGTACATCTTGCCCGCAGAGCGAGGGCTTCGCTGACATCATCGGTGAGAACCGTGAGGTGTCCCATTTTGCGCCCTGGGCGCGGATCGACCTTGCCGTAGAGGTGCAGCCGGATACGGGGATCGTGCATCAGCGCATCCCACTGAGGCTCACCGTTGGCCCACAGATCTCCCATCAGATTGCACATGACCGCGGGCGAATGTCGGGTTGGATCGCCAAGCGGCAATCCGAGCGAAGCACGCCACTGCTGCCCGAATTGACTGGTGACACACGCGTCGATGGTGTGATGCCCGGAATTGTGTGGTCGTGGCGCCATCTCGTTAACCAGCAGCGATCCATCGGCCAGCACAAAGAACTCGACACCAAGCACACCTACGTAGTTCAACGCAACTGCGAGCTCTCCGGCAATCCGTTGTGCGGCTCGTGCTGTTGCCTCAGATACCCGCGCCGGGGTGATCGTATGATCCAGCACCCCGTTGACGTGCACGTTCTCACCGGGGGCAAAGGGCACCCACTCCCCCGTATCGCTACGCGCGCCTACCACCGATATTTCTCGATCAAACGCGACGAACGATTCCACGACGGCCTCGTCAGTGTTTAACAAGCGCCAATGTGCTTCTACATCGTGGTGAGCGACAGGCTTGATTCGAATCTGGCCTTTGCCGTCATAGCCAAAGGCTGCGGTCTTCACCATCACGTTGCGGTCAAACGCTTCGATTGCAGCGTTGAGTTCCTCAACGTCGCAAGCGATCGCAAAGGGGGCATGTGGAATCTGGTTGGCCCGAAGGAACTCTTTCTCGCGCCGCCGATGCTGACAGATGTGCAGTGCAGAAGCCCCGGGGCGAACTGCAACGGCCAACGCAAACTGCTCCAATAGCGAAGCCGGAAGGTTTTCGAACTCAGCGGTAATCGCGTCACATTGATCAGCGAACAGACGATTCGCAGTGATGTCGTCAAACGGTGCAGATACTTCACCCGCAGCAACCTGCGCTGCTGGACCGCCGGGCGCTTCGTCGGTACGAACGATGACCCGATGCCCATTTGCTTGCGCATCACTGGCGAGCATGCGTCCAAGCTGACCGCCCCCGATCACTCCGAGCGTGGCCATGAGGGAAGTTGTGTTTGTGACGCAATGGCGTCGTCATGAGCTTGTCGGCGGTAACGCGCTAACTCATCAGCAAGTTGGGGATTGTCACTGGCCAGAATCGCTGCGGTGAAAAGGGCGGCATTGACTGCGCCCGACTTGCCGACCGCAAAGGTTGCGACCGGAACCCCAGCGGGCATCTGCACAATGGAAAGCAGCGAATCAGTGCCCTGGAATGCAGTGGACGGCACCGGAACGCCAAGAACGGGAACCCAGGTATGGGCGGCCAACATCCCCGGCAGGTGCGCCGCGCCCCCGGCTCCGGCGATGATCACGCGAAGGCCCCGCTCGGAGGCAGTCGACGCGTAGTCGGCCATTTCGACCGGCATCCTATGTGCACTCACAATTCGAGTTTCGAAGCTGATCCCCAATCGATCAAGTATTGCGCTGGCATGTTCCATGACCGACCAATCGGAGATCGATCCCATCACGACGCCAACAATTGCCGGCTCGGTCGCTGCTGGTTCGGTCATAGCGTGCCGCGCGAATAGTTGGGCGCTTCTTTGGTGATCTGCACATCATGGGGGTGACTTTCGGCCCGGCCCGCTGCGGTGACTCGCATCAGTCGGGCATCGCGTAGTTGCTTCACGGTTGCTGCTCCTGCGTAACCCATGCCAGAACGAAGTCCACCGACCAACTGGTGGACCACGTCGTGCAAGGACCCGGCATACGGAACTCGCCCCTCGATGCCTTCGGGAACTAATTTTCCTGAATCGGCGAGGCCCCGATTGGCATCTGAACTCTGCCCGCTGGCGTAACGGTCGTTTGCACGGCCCGATAATGCCCCGAGGCTCCCCATCCCCCGGTACGCCTTGTAGCGACGACCTTCGAACAGTTCAAACTCACCGGGCGACTCGTCGGTGCCAGCCAGCGCGCTACCCAACATCACCAAACTGGCTCCAGCGGCAAGTGCCTTCACGAGGTCACCTGAGTACGTTATGCCACCATCACCAATCAACGACACACCCAACCGACTTGCTGCCTGCGACGCTTCGTAGATCGCTGACAGCTGCGGCATACCAGCACCGGCGACTACACGAGTGGTACAAATGGACCCGGCTCCAACGCCGACTTTGATTGCATCGGCCCCAGCCTTCGCCAGCGCTTCGACGCCATCGGCGGTGACGACGTTGCCAGCCAACACCACCAGATCGGGCCATCCACTGCGGATCATGTGAATAGTGTCAATGACCCCTTTAGAGTGCCCGTGCGCAGTGTCGATGGCGACCGCGTCAACG
>JANMEI010000676.1:0-1533 GCA_031376865.1 Acidimicrobiia bacterium
CCGACGCGACGAAGGGGCACCGTGAGGCGCCCCTTCGTACAAAACAGTGAAAAAGACTACTAACCGATGGTGACTTGGGCGAACCGGGTGATGGTGCCCTTGCCCAAGATGCCAGCTACGGTCAACTTGTTGTCTTTCGCAAACTCTTGCTCCATCAGGCAGCGCTCTTTGAAGTAACCATTGAGGCGACCCTCGATGATCTTGGGAAGCGCTGCTTCTGGCTTTCCTTCGTTGCGGCTGATCTGCTCCAAGGTCTCTTTTTCGGCAGCGACGACGTCGGCGGGGACTTCGTCACGGGTGAGGTAGAGGGGCTTGGCGAATGCAATATGCAGCGCGATGTCGTGAGCCATTTCTTGGGTACCACCGGCGATTTCCACCATGGTGCCGTTGACGCCACGCTCGGACTGTACGTGTAGGTACGAATCGACCAACGAACCTGCTGCTGGCTCGAACCGAACGATCTTGCCCATCTCGATGTTTTCTTTCAACGAGATGATGAGCTGCTCCAACGTGGATTGATGATCAGCCACTGCGGCTTCGCCCTTGGCGGCAACGCTATTGGCCATGTCTTGTACGAGCTTGGTGAAGTCGGGGCTCTTGGCCACGAAGTCGGTTTCGCACTTGACCTGTACCAGCGCAATAGTGCCGCCGGAAGTTCCAACTGCTACTGCGCCTTGAGCGTTTTCACGGTCGGCACGCTTGGCCTGGCTGGCCAAGCCTTGCTCTCGCAGCCACTTCATGGCTGCGTCCATGTCGTCGTTGTTAGCCTCGAGGGCCTTTTTTGCTTCCATCATGCCGACGCCGGCAGTTTGACGAAGCGCCTGAATATCTTTAGCTGATGCCATTCTCTAAGTTCACTTACTACTTGTCGGGTGTATGTTGGTGTTGTAACGGCTGCGAAGCAGCTCAGGCCTGAGGGGTCTCAGGAGCGGCAGGGGTCTCAGGAGCGGCAGGGGTTTCTGCAACAAGAACGTCAGGGGTTTCAGCAACAGCAGCTGCTTGAGCAGCAGCCAGACGAGCTTCACGCTCGGCAGCCTGCACTGCAGCTTGACGACGGGCTTCGGCCTGCTGCTCGCTACGAGCAGATTCGGCTGCAGGGTCAAACACTGGCTCGACAGAGACGGTGACGCCGCCCTGCGGGCGGCCGCGACGTGCAGCGATCGAACGACCTTCTTCGACCGCATCAGCAATGACACGGCACATGAGGTTGCCTGAACGGATGGCATCGTCGTTGCCGGGGATGACGAAGTTGATGACGTCAGGATCACAGTTGGTATCGACCACGGCAACAACTGGCATACCCAACTTGTTGGCTTCGGTCACCGCAATGTGTTCCTTCTTGGTGTCGATCACGAAGATGGCATCGGGCAACTTGTTCATGCCACGGATGCCGCCCAAGTTCTTCTGCAACTTCTCGAGCTCTCGGCCCAAGATCAGTGCTTCTTTCTTTGGCATCTGATCGAAATCGCCCGCAATAAGCATGCGCTCGTATTCCTGCATCTTCTTCACACGACCATGGATGGACTGGAAGTT
>JANMEI010000186.1:0-1034 GCA_031376865.1 Acidimicrobiia bacterium
TTTCGCCAAACCCACGAAGGTCAGGTATCACCACATCGAACCCTGCGTCTGCCAGCGGTTGAATCACACGCCACCAGATGCGTTTCGATTCCGGCCAGCCATGCACCAAGACGATCGGACACAGATTGCCCTGGCCTGCTCGAACGTAGGCCAGCGAGACGCCGTTCACGGTGGCGAATTGCGTAGCGAATTGAGATGGATCGATATCTGTGCGGGTGGACGTCATACGATGAACATCATGACCACTCAGTTCAACCTTGTCATGTTCTTGTTGCGTGTCGGTGCCGGGCTAATGATCATGATGCATGGGTACGCACATATCCGGAAGAACGGAAAGTCGTCGATCAACGGCACCGCAGGGTGGTTTGGTTCGATGGGAATGAAGCCACCACTAGTACAAGCGTGGTTGGCATCGATCACCGAACTAGGCGCTGGATTCCTTCTGGTGGTTGGATTCCTCACCCCACTCGCCGCAGCTGGTTTGTTTGGTGTGATGGTGGTCGCCTTCTTGATTGCGCATCGCACCAATGGGTTCTTCATTTACAACGAAGGCCAAGGTTGGGAGTACGTCGCAATGGTGATGCTGATGGCTATTGCGATCGGCACACTGGGAGCGGGGGAGTGGTCCTTAGACGACGTCATCGGTATCGAGCTGTGGGCAAGTGGCTGGCGTGGACTGTTGACTGTTCTTGTTGCTGGTGGTGGTGGTGCACTGTTGCTGTTGGCCACCTGTTGGCGACCACCAACGAAGCAGAGCTGATTACACCTGGATTGGCCTAACGACGTCGACTGGCCAACCTGCGCCACAGCTTCTGAGCTTGAGACGAGCCCAGGAACGGGCGAGCCAATCGGTAGATAGCTCCTGGAATCACGCTGGCACGGCCCGTGTTGAGCCCGCGTTCGGCACAGTGCTGCTGGATTCGTTGAATAAAAAAGTCATCCGCATCCAGCTTATGCGTCATGACCAGATCGTACGTGCGCATATTAGTAACCGAGCGAACCCAACATCTCTTTCGGGCGCTGGATGAGTTCGA
>JANMEI010000187.1:0-1032 GCA_031376865.1 Acidimicrobiia bacterium
CCGAAGCCGGCCATGACTTCGTCGCAGATCATCATGATTCCGTATTGGTCGCACAGTTCACGGACACCCTTTAGGTATCCGGGTGGCGGAACCAAAATGCCGTTCGTACCGACAACGGTTTCCAACGCAATGGCGGCGATCGTATGTCCACCTTCGACCATGAGGACGTCTCGTAAATGCTGCAGCGCGCGCTCACCTTCTTCGGCTTCGTTGGTCGAATAGAACGGCGATCGGTATGGGTACGGACCCCAGAAATGCACTACCCCGCTGACTCCAGTTTCGTTCGGCCAACGACGTGGATCGCCCGTCAATGCAATTGCCCCGCCGGTGGCACCGTGGTAGCTGCGATAGGCGGTCATGATCTTGTGGCGACCGGTGTGAATACGCGCCATGCGAATAGCGTTTTCTGCTGCCTCGGCACCACCGTTGGTAAAGAACACCATGTTCAAGTCGCCAGGGGCACGCTCAGCAATCATGTGTGCGGCCTGGGATCGGTATGCGTTGCCGTGGAACGGCGCAATGGTGCACAACTCACCAGCGGCTTGCTGTATGGCCGCTACCAGTTTTGGATGCTGGTGGCCAATGTTGACGTTGACCAGTTGGCTGGAAAAATCGAGGTACTTGTTACCGTCGTAATCCCAAAACTCGCTCCCCAACGCACCTGCCACCGGCAACGGCGCAATTGCTGCTTGTGCTGACCACGAATGAAACACGTGGCGCTTATCAAGCGCTTTGATGTCGGCGGTGGTGGTTGGACCGTTGAGGAGTGGATGAGCCATGTCACAGGTTACGCCGCAACATGGCCGAATCCCAACACACCTGCCCGAGTTGGCTAGTCAACGGCCCCTACGGTGGATCGCTCACGGGTGAGCCCACCCAACGTTCAGTACCCGTACTTTGGGGTTTCGACGGTGGACGAACCAGCAGCCTGGACCGATCTTCGACTGCTATCGTGCGCGCATGAAGTGGCCCGATGGTTCTGAGTTCGCCGCCGTTCTCGGTCGCATGATTCGGAGGACGGCGTGAGCCTCG
>JANMEI010000209.1:0-1243 GCA_031376865.1 Acidimicrobiia bacterium
GTCTCGGATCAGGCAGTTGTGGTGGTGAAGCAATTTCAGTAGAGCAGTTTGGTTGCAGCGGTTTTGTTACAGCGGTTTTGTGACAGCAGTTTGTTACAGGGGATTCAATACAGCACTTGCAGCACGGCACGAGGGACTCGAACCCCCAACCCTCGGTTTTGGAGACCGATGCTCTACCAATTGAGCCAGTGCCGTCAGTTGCACCCATGCGCGAGCGTGAAGCCCTCAAACGGGAACGGCAAGCGTATCACCTGACGAAACGGCCCTAAGCGGCTGATTCGTCCGGGGTGCTGTGGCGAGCGGAAAGCGGCGTTTGCCGATCTTCATTGGCGACCACATTCAGATCGGCTTTCAACTTTTGCCGCGCTCGATGAAGTCGAACTTTCGCCGCCGCTTCAGAGATCCCCAATCTCTCGGCAATTGCGCTATGCGGAAGGCCTTCGATTTCCTTCATCACAATGACTTGGCGGAGCAAGGCGGGTAGCCCTGCCAGCGATGAACGAACTCGGTCGCGAAGGTCTGCCGCAACGGCTCGAGCAACTGGATCGGCATCGGGGTTGGTTTCCACGAGGTGTAGGTGATCCTCAAGTGAAGACTCGCCTGAAGTTCGACGGCGTTTGGCCATCACGTTGGACGCAGAATTGACCGTTATCCGGTACAACCAGGTGGGGAAAGCTGCATCGCCGCGGAAACGAGTAAGCGCACGAAAAGCCCGAAGATACGTGTCTTGCGCAACGTCGTTGGCGTCTTCTGGGTTGCCCGTGAGTTGGTAGGCAAGGGAGTACGTGTTCGCGTATGTCGCCCGTACGAGCTCATCAAACGCAGCTGCGTCGCCCTCTTGTGCGGCTCGAACGCACTCGCCAAGTTCTTCGCCAGTCCGCGCATCCGAACGACTATCCACTCGTTGCTGAAGCCCGTTCGTGGGGCTCAGACCATCCCCAAGATCCGACATGACTCGACGATAGTCCAGGGTGGCTGAACCCCTGCGCCCGAAAGCAAGAGTTGCTAACAAAAAACCCCGGCCGGAGCCGGGGTTGTGAGCTAGCGAGTTTCCTTGTGGGAGGTGTGTTTACGCTCCCATTTGCAATACTTGCTCATCTCGATGCGTTCGCGATCGTTCATCTTGTTCTTCATGGTGATGTAATTCCTGCGCTTGCAGGTTTCGCAGGCCAGGGTGACCTGGATGCGCTTGTCGTTCTTAGCCATGTCAGTTTTGCCCGATCACTTCAAAATCTTCGTGACG
>JANMEI010000316.1:0-1009 GCA_031376865.1 Acidimicrobiia bacterium
CTCGCCGCCCGCGCCCGTGGGCTCGGCACCGCGTGGACCACGCTGCATCTCATGCAGGAACAACGAGTAGCTGACGTGTTGGGTATTCCCTATGACAAGGTTGCCCAGACAGTGCTGTTTCCGCTGGCCTACACCGTGGGCACCGATTTCAAGCCGGCGATGCGACCGGCTCCCGAAACCATCGTCCATTTCGACGCTTGGTAGCCTCGAATCTCTCCGAAAACCCGTTTACTCCCCCGCCGACGTGAATTCGGGCTCAAGTTACTCGGTGAACGAGCCGATACTTGAGAAATGAGCAGTTCTCTGGCATCCGCCGAGGCACTCGTGGCCCACGTGCTGCGTCGCTGCGCTATCGCTCCCGACCAGGGGCGAGTGGCGCGGTTTGTGCAAGGTGTCTCCGACCCCAAAGCTGCGGCCACCGCTGCACTGGACTGGGCGCTCGGCGTCCCCCCTCGGCCAATCCTTCCGGCCCAACAGTCTCGCGATGGGTGGGAAGACTCGCTGAACGGGTGGACCGATAACTTGCGCTCCAGCGACGCTGGGTTGCACGAACGGATGACCTGGTTTTGGCACGGATACTTTGCCACTGGATCCGACAAAATCGGCAACCTCAATATGTTGCACACCCAGCAACAGTTGTTACGTACACATGCCTTGGGCAACTTCGGATCGTTACTCCGCCAGATGGTGACGGATCCGGCGATGATGTTCTATCTGGACCTGCCCGGATCTTCAGTTGAAGCTCCCAACGAGAACTTTGCTCGCGAACTCATGGAACTGTTCACTATCGGCCCGGGCGTCTACACCGAAGATGACGTCAAAGCCGGTGCGCTCGCACTTGCCGGATACGACGTTGATTACGAAACGGCAAAAGTATCGAAGAAGGCCGAACGTTCGTTGGGCGGCGAAGTGGTCTTTTTGGGACAACGGGGCCGGTTCGGCGTCGACGAAATCGTGCAGATCTTGCTCGCCCACGAAGCATGCGCTCCCAGTGTGGCGGCCAAGGTGT
>JANMEI010000352.1:0-1697 GCA_031376865.1 Acidimicrobiia bacterium
CGCAACGAAAGACTCCTGAATCAGCTGCGGTCCGGACGATTCCAACGCTCGGATTAACGCTTGTTTGCGGGATCGCCGTTATTGGCTCGTTATTGTTGGTGGACCCCGTGCGTTCCGGTGTGCGGCCGATCTATGACCGCCAAGCGTACGAGTTGGGCCGGACGCTTCCGGCACAACAGCGACTGAGCAATCTGGGGCTCGCAGGGCCGTGGGTCGAGGTGTCGGTGATGCGATGGGCGGGTATCGGTCCACTTGTCACTGATGCTCGGCCGGTCGAGTTTCCACGATCGAATCAGTGGAAACGATGGCCAGATTCCTCGGTTGCCGAGGACTTCCTGCTGGTGAGCGGCCCCTTCGTTGCGGTTTACGCGAAGCGACCTGGGGTCAAAATCGTGCAACGGCGGGGATCAGCCGTTCTCCTCACCCGCACTGAGTGACAAACGGCGTTCTGGACCCCGTCGCGCGTCCGCTATCCTTTTCCGTCCGCGCCGCTTCGGTGTCTCACCCCTGTAGTCGACCCCTCTTCGGTCTCTCCTTGGTTGTTTCTTCGCAACGCGCATTCAAACCTTACCGAGAGGTCCGAAGAGGTCACGAAGTGCCCACAATTCAGCAACTGGTCCGCAAGGGCCGCCAGAGCAACACGGTCAAGTCCAAGACGCCAGCCCTCAAGGGAGCGCCTCAGCGGCGCGGCGTGTGTACCCGCGTGTACACCACCACCCCGAAGAAGCCGAACTCGGCTCTGCGTAAGGTGGCGCGTGTTCGTCTCACCTCGGGCATCGAAGTCACCGCTTACATCCCCGGCGTCGGTCACAACCTCCAAGAGCACAGCATTGTGCTCGTTCGCGGTGGTCGTGTGAAGGATCTTCCGGGCGTTCGTTACAAGATCATCCGGGGCACACTCGATGCTGCCGGTGTCAAAAACCGCAAGCAAGCCCGTAGCCGCTACGGCGCCAAGAAAGCCTAAGGCTAGGAACTGTCATGCCACGTAAAGGTCCCGCTCCCCGTCGTGAGGTCATGCCTGACCCGGTGCACCACTCGGTGTTGGTCACCCAGGTCATCAACAAGGTTCTGCTAGACGGCAAGCGTTCAACTGCTGAACGCATCGTTTACACAGCCATCAACCAGGCTGCCGAAAAAGCACAATCCGATCCATTGACCGTGCTCAAAAAGGCGATCGAAAACATCAAGCCAGCCGTCGAGGTCAAAAGCCGTCGCGTTGGTGGTGCCACGTATCAGGTGCCGATCGAGGTCAAGCCTCGTCGCTCCAATACGTTGGCTATCCGTTGGATCGTCGACAACAGCCGCAAGCGCCGCGAAAAGACCATGGCCGACCGATTGGCAGCCGAGATTCTCGACGCCAACAACGGCGTTGGTACGTCCGTGAAGAAGCGCGACGACCTGCAAAAGACCGCTGAAGGCAACCGGGCATTCGCGCACTACCGCTGGTAGTTCGTGCATTCCGTGGTTCCTTTACAGATGGTTTCCCCCCGCTTTACCACCGCTCCTTGACAGACCAGCAACACACCCGAGACGAGAACACTCATGGCCCGCACTACCCCGCTCGACCGATATCGCAATATCGGCATCATGGCTCACATCGATGCCGGTAAAACGACGACGACCGAACGGATCCTGTTCTACACGGGCGTCAACTACAAGATTGGAGAAGTTCACGACGGCGCGGCCACGATGGACTG
>JANMEI010000366.1:0-2569 GCA_031376865.1 Acidimicrobiia bacterium
CACATGCTCGCTGCTTGGAATTTGCACGCTTTTATCGCCGCCGTCGTGGCATTTTTGCTTGGATGGTTGTTGACGGTTTTGTTCTGGAGCCGGGGTAAGAAGCACGAAGAAGTGTTGCGCCGTGTGGTCGAAACATCCACTGACGAATCCACCCGAATGAAGACGCTGGCCGACGAACACGGTGCCGCCCTCAAGTTGAAAGACGATGCACTCCTTCGGGTCAAGGGCGATCACGATGCTGAACTTGTCGCCCTGCGTACTGATCGTGACAAAGCTCTGGCCGACATGAAGGCTCGTGAACTCGAGGTCAACACCTTCAAGACCGAAGTTGCAACGCACAAAGCAGAAGCAACCAAGTTGCAGGGTCTCGTTGGCACCGTCGATACGTCGAAGAAAGAGATCGACGATCTTCGAGCGCAGCTTGTCAAGCAAAAGAGTGAGTACGAAGTTTCGATCGGTGATTGGCGCAAGAAGGTCGAAGTTGGCGAAGCGGCCAAGGTGGCTGCCGAACAAAAACACACCGAGGTTCAAGGGCTGTTGGGGTCGGCGAAGTCCGACAACGACAAGGTTGTCTTGGAGTGGCGTACCCGTGCCGAGAAGGCCGAGCAAAGCGTGGCTGAATCTGCCAAGATCACCGCTGATTGGCAAGCAAAGTTCACCGCAGCTGAAGCTGCCAAGGTCACTGCTGAAAAGCGAATCGTTGACCTTGACGCATCGCATGCACGCGTCCTCGGCGAATGGCAGTCAAAGGTCACCGTCGCTGAACAGAAGCACACTGAAGTTCAAGGTTTGATGGGTTCTGCCAAGGCCGACAACGACAGAGTATTGGTCGAATGGCGTACCCGTGCCGAAAAAGCCGAAGGTGAACTGGGTAACTGGTCGCGCCGTTATGCCGATTTGGAAACCTCCAACAAGTCAGCTGGATCGGATCACGAGCGTGAGCTCGGCGAATGGCGTGTTCGTGCGGAAAAGGCAGAAGCTGATGCAGTGGCCGCTGCGCAGTCCAATGCGAATTGGAATGGTCGCTATCAAGCGCTTGAGGCTGATCGGAACAAGATCAATGCTGATTGGCAGGCTCGATTTACCTCCGTCGAAGCAGCGAAGGTTGCCGCCGAGCAAAAGCACGTCGAAGTTCAGGGCCTCTTGGGCTCGGCCAAGACTGACAACGACAACGTGTTAGCTGAATGGCGAACCCGCACCGAGAAGGCCGAGGCCGATGCTGCTGCCGCCGCCAAGGTGAATGCTGATTGGCAGGCTCGCTACGAGTCCCTTGAGGCAGACCATTCGGGATCCGCTGCCCGGGTGCAAGCGGCAGAGGCCAAACACGCCGAGGTCCAAGGACTTCTTGGCACCCACCAGTCCGAACTCTCCGCCTTGAAGGGTCAACTCGCCGAAGCGACTGCTGGACCGGATGATCTGAAAGTCATCGAGGGCATCGGACCAAAGATCGATCAGGCGTTGCGCGCCGATGGTTTGACGCGCTGGATCCATGTTCGTGACGCTTCGCAAGATCGGCTCAAGTCTGCGATCGAGAAGGCAGGAATTAGCTTCGCTCCATCGATGACCACCTGGTCAAAGCAAGCCAGTTACCTTGTGGCTGGTGATCAAGCCGGATTCAAGCAGTACACCGAGTACCTCGTGTCGGGCCAAGATCCTTCGGCTCTTGGTGCCGAAGAACTGACCGGCAACGACCGTGTCCAGGCGTTGGCCAGCGGAACGGTCTTCGGCTCGGGAAACGTTGAAGTTGAAGAGTTGGCCAAGACAAAAGATGGCAGCGATAACTTGCTGATCATCGAAGGCATCGGGCCTAAGTTCAACGACGCATTGAAAGCTGCCGGGTTGGGAACATTTGCCAAGGTTGCTGCCGCTTCGGAAGACCAGTTGCGCGATGCCATCAAAGCAGCCGGTCTCAGTTTTGCACCCAGCTTGACGTCATGGGCAGAGCAAGCCGACCTGTTGAATAAGGGCGACATGGACAACTTTCGAGCCTTGACCGCTCGGCTTGTTGCCGGTCGGAAGGACTGAGTTGCGTCTTACGACGTAATTCGGAAAGTCAACCAACATGAATAAACCAACGAACAAGGCCACTGGCGTCGGAGCCAGCGCGTCTTCCGGTGGACGAACGTCCACGACTGCTGTCACCACCACTGTCACGACCAAAACGACCGTCGAGGAATACGTTGAGCGTCGCCGTCGACCCTTTTGGTTGCCAATCGCAGCCGTGGTTGCGGCAGCGGCAATGGCGTTCTACCCCAAAGGCGACAATGAAGACGTTGACGTCGTCGCTGCTCCGGTGGAAACAACGGTTGTCGCCGAAACATCAGTGGCTGCTGAGACCACAGCGGTTGCTGAAACATCCCTGGCAACCGAAACGACGCTCGCTGCGGAAACAACCCTGGCCGCTGCGGCTACCAGCGTGGCCGGCACTACTCCTTCGTCGACAGCGGTCGAAACAAGTGTTGCCGTGGCTGCTGGCAAGCCAATCGCCGTGGTGGCTGCGGAAGCCAACAACTTCAAGGTGCTCACTGCGGCAGTTGCTGCGGCTGGCCTGACCGATACGTTGACCAAC
>JANMEI010000376.1:0-3456 GCA_031376865.1 Acidimicrobiia bacterium
CGGGATGCCGGCGTTCGGCCACACTTGCGCGTCGTCGAAATAGGTGGTGCCAGTGAGGCGCCAGCGCGGCATAACTGTCCAGTCTGCAATGACCCCGTAAGTTTTGACATCATCAATAACGCCAAATGACGAGGTCGACTCGTCGTAATAGCGCTCAATGACGCCAGTCAGCCTCAAATTGTCCATGGGCTGCCAGAAGACGTTGACATCGACATAACCATTGCTGTCGCTGGTCACGACCCGATCATCAAAGTTGCGGTAGTTGAGGCGGTATCCCACGTCCACGCGGAAATTCGTATCTAATTGAAGCCGGACTCCTGCAACTCCGAAATGCTCGGTCGCATCGCGATCAATGGATGCGCCCTCGACCTGATTGTAGAAATTTATGTGCCCAAAATCGTAGATCAAAAAGGGTTGCAGCATGTTGCGCGTAAACGTCAAAACGTTCACCTGAGCATCGCTGCGCGCATAGTCGAAGGCTTTGGCGCGCGAAACGACGAAGTCGTCAAATGAATCGGCACCCTGAACATCATTGTCGAAATTGTGCTCGGTGTGGTTCTTTCCGAGCGCCGTGGGTTCCGACGCAAAACCCGAACAATTCACCGTGGTGAATCCCGGTCTCGAAGAAGCGAAAGTTGAGCTCACCGCCACGCTGGATCCATCCGATATCGAGCCATTCGAGTTGATTGTTCCAGCTGACTCGAGCGTGGTCATCAGCCCTACTGAAGAAGGCCGGGTGCCAGGCAAAACCAACTACGCAGTCGTCGCCAAAGTGATTTCTGGCCCAGATATTGTGGTCTTTCGCACGGTGGGCAACGATCCCAAATCGAAGACCCCTGTTTTTGGAAACGTGGCCAGCCCACTGTCGTCTTCACGATGGGTGGTGCCAACCGGTTCGTCTGGAAGTGAGGTCACGATCTTCAATCCATATGATGACGTAGCTTCGGTAACGGTCCAAGCGAACGGCAAAAACGTACTGCCTGGGTTTTCCGTCGGAGCCGGAGCCTTCAAACGAGTTCCGATTCCAAAAGATTTTGCTGGTACATCGGCACGGGCGATACTGGTCCGATCAAACGGTGTGCCGGTTGTTGTGTCGTCGTCGCAAGAACTTGGTGGAGTCGCCACGGATCAACTGGGCGTCAGTGCCCCGGTTCTTCGTTGATCCCCGATTTTTCGCTAAACCGTCGTCGGCATCAAACGAACAAAGTTGGGCGAACATCCGCTGAAATCGGTCGGCCAATCGGTAGCGTCGTACGGGTGAGTTCTCGTGCCTTTCGCCCCGCCAATCTTGGTCGTCAGCGCCAGTGTTTTCGTCAAACCTGTGCCGAACCATCGGCGGTGAGTATGTCCTATGACTACGCAGGTCAGGTCGCCGAAGTGGGTCCGTTGGCCTCCGATCCGCACCCAACTCAATACGAGCTGTGCTTGCTCCACGGAGAACTGCTGACGGTTCCTCGCGGTTGGCGCATTCAGCTCAGCGCCGACGCACCGGTGCGCCCGCGCTCGATGGACGTCATCGATCTCGCTGCCCGTCGAGCCCTTTCCAAGTCGCGCTAGCCGGTTAAGAGGACCGCGGTCATAGATGGTGCTGACTCCGGGGCAACCAACGTTGTTCCCAGACTGGGCGTTTGCCGTGTTCGGGCTTCTGGCCGCGATTCTGTGTTCGGGACTCGTCGGTGCCGCAGCGATTGGGCTGTTTGGCGACGGTCTCGATATTCGCACCGCAGTTGCCGGGCAAATCGGTCTGTGGATCGGATTGATCGGATCGGCGGCGTTGTACGCAAAAGCTCGTGGGATGTCGCTGCGCAACCGCGTGTCACTTCGGTTCAAGCCGATCGATATCTGCTGGGCCGCACTTGGACCGGTGCTACAGGTGGTCTTTTCGTTGGCGTATCGGCCATTCACCAAACCAGAAGAAGTCGAGCGAGCCGCAAAAGACGTTGCAGATATGGCGCAGGGAAAAGTTGGCCTCTACCTCCTGTTGTGCGTTACTACTGTGATCGGTGCACCACTCGTCGAAGAAATCTTCTTCCGTGGCGTGCTGATGCGAGCAGTTACGGGCGGTACGTCGCCAACCACCGCAACACGAAAGCGCCAATACGCGGCAATCACTCTGTCAGCAGTGGTGTTCTCGGCGGTACATCCAGACCCACTGTTGTTTCCAGCGCTGGCGATCTTTGGTGCGGTATGTGCGGTGCTGGCAACGGTGTTTGATCGTTTGGGACCCTCGATCTGGCTCCATGCAGGGTTTAACGCCTCGACCATGGTCACCATGGCGTTTACCGTGTTCCGAAAGAACTAACCGTCCCGGAACAACCAGACGTCAAGCAGAACGCCGGGTACGGGCGGTTTCGAGCACTGAGTTGAGCGCAACGTGTTCGCCGTCGCAGTCCCACCAGCGAGTTTCACAACGTCCACAGCTATGCAACGTCAACTGCCGTTCGTTGACGGCCATGTTGATGGTCACCAAGTTGGCAATGTTGCAAATGGGGCAGATCATGTCTGTTCCTTCGGTTCCGGCCCGACCCTCCACGGCTGAGCGACTTATTGCATCGGCAGTGTCGGCTGTTGACTTAAGGGCCTTTTAGAGGAATCTCGCAGATTGTGGGTATTTCTTCTGTCACATGCCACGGTAGGTAGTAGTTCGGCACTTGTTGCGGAATTGTTACGAAGAAGACCCATTTCTTGTTGATTTCGTAACAATCGTTCGTTACGTTTGTCATGTCGAGCAAACAGTTCGACGGTTTGTGTTCTTGGCTCTCGGACTTTTTCGATCGAGCGCCCGTGAGATCTCGAACCGAACTTCCTACTTCCAGGAGAAACCATGATCACCTTGCGCAAAGCAGTTGCCATTGCGGCAACCAGCGCGCTGGCACTCGTGGGCGCCGCTTCAACAGCGACCGCTCAGTCGACCAGCCAGTCAACTCTTACCGTGAATGTCAAAGTAAACGGCCCTTCGCCAGCAAACGTCACCCAGTACTCCGTCAAGAGCACTTGTTCGAACTTGCAGGGTGGCCTGTCGCAGAACACCACATCGCTGTACCCGGCTGCTGGTGGATCGCAAAACCAGGTGTACTCGCTCACGGCTTCGTCTAACTGCTTCTTCACCGTTGTGGCTACAGGCTCGGGCGCAGCTAACGCTTTCGCTACGATCTCCATCGGTGGCACAGTACGTTCATCTGGTCAGCTCGGGACCGCCTTGACCCTCGACCAGGGTGTCCTCAACACCACTGCTGTCGCCGCTTCAACCGTCGTTGACATCGTCATCACCTACCCATCGTTCACCGTCAAGAAGGTTGTTGTCGGCGACGAAGCAACCGCAGGTGCTGAGTACCTGATGGGTTATGTCTGCTACTACGGCGACCTGAAGATCTATGCCGGAAAGAGCTTCACGTTGAAGGCTGGCGCAAGCAAGACTTTCTCAACCGCTGACATCCCTGAACTCGTTGCTGGTTC
>JANMEI010000402.1:0-3431 GCA_031376865.1 Acidimicrobiia bacterium
CCCGCAGGCAGCTCGTTGCCTTCCTCGTCGCAGATATGAAGTTCACCGAGTAGCGGCTTGCCAACGGTTCCTTCATGGGCCAACCATTCAGTCGATGTGACCGAACAGAACCCGTTGCCCTCGGTCCCGGCGTAGTACTCAAAGATCTTCGGACCCCACCAGTTGATCATCTGGTGCTTCACCGGGATTGGGCAGGGAGCAGCGGCATGGATGGCTGATTGCAGCGATGACACGTTGTACTTGTTGCGGGTTGCCTCATCAAGTTTTAACATGCGCACAAACATGGTTGGCACGAATTGACCATGAGTCACGTTGTACCTGTCGATCAACTCGAGGCACTGCTCGGCATCGAAGTGTTCCATCGCAATCACGGTGCCGCCCATACGCAACACGTTGGTGACATACCGCAACGGCGCAGCATGGTAGAAGGGAGCAGGTGATATGTACACAGTGTTTTCGTTGAAACCGTATAGTCCAGCGAGCAGGTGATACAACGACGTCACGTTGTCCATGCTGTTGAGTGGCAACGTGGACTTCACTCCCTTGGGCCGCCCCGTGGTGCCACTGGAATACAACATGTCGCCACCGTTGGCCTCGTCGTCAATCGGTGTCGTTGGCATCTCGGCGAGTAACGCCTCAAGTGATTGGTAACCATCGGCAGTGCCATCGAGCATGGCGAACAGTTCGACGCCTGGTGCCTTCTCAAGCAACTGCACTGCCGTTTCGGCCTTGGCGTGGGTGGTGATGAACGCACGGGCATTGCAATCGTTGACGATGTACTCCAACTCGCCAAACGTCAGACGGCTTGACGCCGCTGTGTATTGCAGGCCCGCTCGATGCGCACCCCAGCACAATCGAAAGAACCACGGATGGTTTTCCATCATGATGGCGATGGAATCACCGTGGTGCAGCCCAGCCCGCCGCAGCAGGTGGGCGAATCGGTTGGAATCTTCATCGAACTGCCGGTAGGTGATCACCTTACCGGTCGTTGCCATGATCATGGCGGGCTTGTCGGGATTGGCGGCGGCGAAAACGGCTGGATGCACGCCAGCGACCATAGCTAGCCAAGCAGGTGATCGGCCAGTTCGCTGACGCCCGGCAGTCGCCAGTGGTCAAACTCGCTGTGTAGATCGTACGGATCCAGCTGAACGACGGGCATACCGGCAGCCCTGGCACCGTTCACGTCGGCATGAACGGTGTCGCCGACGTACAACGTCCGAGCCGGTGCGGTGCCAAGGGCGTCCAGCGCTGGCGTGAAGATGGCCGGGTTCGGTTTGCTGATGCCGATGACGCCCGAGTCGACAATGGCGGCTGCCATCGGAAGCGGTCCGGGCCCAACCTGACAGATACCGAAATCGGTCATCTGTTGTGCTGCAGTGCCGTCGTTGTTGCTCACGATGGTAATTGGAAACTTGGCCGCAATGCGGTGGTATCCGGAAATGTTGTTGTGGAGGAGGTAGTTCCAGATCGGCTTTGGTTCTTTGCCGAATACTTCGTCGCGCATGGCGCGGATGGCATCGGGTAAGCGATGCTCCTCCACGCCAAGATGACCAAGGTAGGTGCCTTCAAAATGGGTCCAGAACAGCGGATCGTGTTCCTGTAACCCGTCGATTGGAACTTCAGCGAGTGTTCTGACCGCGTGGTGATGGGCTTCATGGAATCGTTGATTGTCGTCGGGAAGTTGAAACCCTGCTCGGGCCATGCCGCGCCTCGTTGGGGCCGGGTGTCGAATAGCAAACACCCCTCCGATATCGAACACCACGGCGTCGACGTCGGAAGGGTGAAGTGCTAAACCGCTCATGTTCTGAGTGTACGTGCGCTCCATGGAGTTCGGCGCACGGGGAGTCCATGCGGCAATCTCCTGTGACGAATAGTGGGTTGGGTTTTGCCCCATAGGTGAATCTCCTGTGACGAATGGTGCGGGCTTGTGAACCCGTAGAGTTTCGTCACAGGAGATTGCGTCATGCGTAGTTGTGACTGCAGAGTTTCGTCACAGCACATTGGGATATGTACCGCGGTGTCTTCTCTCAGTTCGGGGCATGGACAGTGAGCCGTCCGGCAAGGTCGTTGTTGAGGCGAACCCATTCGAAGCCTTCACCAGGCGTCAGGCCGGGGCGGGTGCTGACGTCTGAGCCCTGAACATTGCCATTCACCGTTCGACCCGGAACACCCCAGTCAACCTGCTCGGGATAGTTCCATTGGTTGTCGGTCCGAGCCACTCGCTGCGCGATCATCGTTGGTGTGTCGCACTTCGGCAACCCGTTGACCATTCTCGCAGGAGCAGGCGCGGCACCATCGGACTTGGTACAGAAGTACTCAGTGCCTCCTGGCGCAGTGTTTTTCACCAGGCCGCCCTTCGGATGAATTGCCCGCTTCAGACCCTTGAACGGACTGCGGGGGTTTTCTGCGAGTTGACCGATCGCTGCATAGGACGAGACGCCAAGCTCCGTTTTGAGACGGTCACACAACTTCACGCGAGCAGCTTTGAACGGCTGCGGTGCAGCGGGGTTCACCTCAAGGGAACAAATCTCGACGGTGCGGATCCATTCACGATCGGTCAACATGAATCGTTCACTCGCTGGGGTGCTGGTCTGCGTAGGTCCGGAAAGTTTGTTGTTCACTACCCGGGATGGGTCGTACACAAAATAGTAGGGACTCATATCAACGATTTGATTCCCGTCAGCACCGGTGATGAAGGCACCGGGTCGCCAGAGTTCTTGGAAGCCGGAGTTTCTGGCGCTCTCTTCTCCTGTTGGTCGAGGCGCATCAACCTGCTCGAAGAACTTGTTGATATCCGCCCCGCTCGGGTCGTATCCGCCTCGAACAAGATCTCCGACGCACGCAAGTACTCGTCGTGCTTCAGGGTCCTGTGGAACAGGTCCACCCATCCCCGTTACTCCGAACGGATCTTCCGACGCGCATACCAAGGTGGAGTCGGGTTGGCCGAAGGCGACCAAGAGCTTTACCGAAATCGCGGTGTCGCGGTCTTTGCCGTTGAACACGGTTTTGTTTTGCGGCCGAGGGTTTCGAGCCTGACCATCGTTACAGAGTAAGTTCACATGGTATTCGTGCTCGTTCATATGAACTGCATCACCACTGTGGGTGCCTTGATGGATGTGAGACAACCAGTTGCAGGTGAAGCCTGCACGTTGTGGCTGCGTAGGAGGGCCTGCACTGTTGTTGGCCAACGCGGTCCAGTTGGATTGAACAATCACTTTATGGCCAACATGATCCTCTTCAGGTCGGCGACCGGACACGAAGTTGGCATAGCCAAACGGCACACCACCGGAGAACCGGTAGATGGGTGACAGTTGCGGATTGTCTCCGTGATCATGTCCATACGTGCAGCCCTTGACCGGATCGATCACCGGATGCCAGGTGGGGTAGTAGTTGCCGTCTGGCCCCTGTACCCACCATTTGTTGTGGTCTTC
>JANMEI010000432.1:0-1913 GCA_031376865.1 Acidimicrobiia bacterium
CGTTGAAGTGTTCGCTCAGGGCGAGCTCAACCCGATCACGGTTGGGACGCTTGACGCCGAAGGCAAGGTGCTCTTGACGGTGACCGCTGCTGCTGCTGGTTCCACGCTTCGGTTGGAGTACCGCGGTGATGGGGTCCACTACGGCAGAACCGAATATGTGACGCTCGGGTTGGGGTCAACAGTCGTGCTCGAAACGCCGTCGCAGTTGAACGCGCTCGAAAGCCAATTGTTTCGGACTGTGGTCGCAGATTCTGCTGGTTCACCCGTTTCGTCTGGACGAGTTGAATTGATCGACGGTGCAACCATTGTGGGTGCCGCCAATGTGAACAACGGTGTCGCAAACATCGTTGTGGCATCCGGGCATGGCGATCACCGTTTCAGTGCCCGATTTAATGGGACTGCACAAATCAAAGGATCAGTTTCGGCGGTCACCGTTCAACGGTCGAAGTGGCGTTCTGTCGTTGTTCTGCAGGACTATCCAACTTCATCGACCCCGTCGATGTTTTGGACGGGGCGGGTCGCCGTTCCGTATCATCCGCTCGTTGGAGGCGTTGTTCCACGCCTCAGTGGTGGATCCATCTCGGGAATTATCAATGGTCGAGAGAGGTCTAATGCTCTCCAGGGTGACAACTCATTTTCGTTGAGTCATTGGGCGCACGTCGGGACTGCTGTCGTGGAAACTCAGTATCCGGGAAATGCGGATGTCCATGCGTCCACGGCATCGTTTTCAACCACTATTCGGCAGGGAACTGCTTTCCCATATGTAGATGTTCCTGAATTCATTACAGTCGGATCAACCAAGTCAGTCACCGTTCGGGTGTCTGACCTGCGGAACACAGATCTCCCGGCGCAATTACGGGTGACCCGCCCTGGTTTTGCAACCGAAACACGGACGCTCACAAGCGACAACTATCAAGTGTCGTTCCCGATAGATACCAGTGGCGACGCTGATCAAACGTGGACGATTGAACAGTTGGGGAACACCGATTGGGGACCCAACACCGTTCAGCGGGTCATCACGTTCAATACTCAAACAGTAACGACCTACGTGTCGGTTTCATCATCGCCGGTGATCAACAAACCCATCAACCTGACAGCAGAAGTATCGATCCCTGGTGGTTCTCCGAATGGGTCTGTTCGCTTTTTTCGGGGTAACACTGCAATTGGTGATGTGGCACTCAATGCCCAAGGTCAAGCAACTTTCGTTGACACCATCGCTACTACAGGATTGACCAGCTGGAAAGCCGTCTACCTTGGTTCGTTTCCAGCCGGAGTCATTGTGAAACGCAACGAATACTTTGGAACTGCGTTTGTGAAAGGAACGGTGACGTTTGACATCACGCCGTATGGGGCACCGTTTGTTGTTGACAGCCCTGTTCGTTTCGAGGCCGCGTACCGAACCAGTGATGGTGATTACCTCTGGTACGGCCCCTCTGACAATTGGCTGTTTACGGTGAAGACAGGGGGTCGGACGTTGTTGACTCGGGGTCCACTCACGTCACAAATCGTGTCTTTGGTCGGAATCGATAAGTTGGAGTGAGCGTCGCAAACCTTCACTATTGTTTTTGAGGGGAACTCTCGGTATGCACGAACGGAAACCGAGTTTGTCCTCACCGCGGCAACGACGCCAACCATCACCGCGACTGCGACATCTGAAGTTACTGGTGCGTTGCTGTCTGCGACGGTTAGTGGAACAACTGGTGTTCCTCAAGGGACCATCTCGTTCGTCGAAAACGGCGTCACGCTTGCGAGTGGTTCGACTGATTTTTACTCGGGAACAGTGACAAAACGGGTAGCTCTGTCTCCTGGTGTTCACACCATCACTGCGACATATTCGGGTGCACCGAATTACCGAGCAGTCACCAGCGTGCCCGTGTTGGTAACCGTGCGGGGGCGTGTGAACGTGTCGGCAA
>JANMEI010000472.1:0-2809 GCA_031376865.1 Acidimicrobiia bacterium
GTTTTCGCCACACCGCCACCTCGTTGACAAAATTGAACACCGCAAACGGAACCAGCAACGCCAAGACCAGTTCCTTGGGACGACGCCAGATACGGGCATCAAATCGGAACTCCAAAAACAAGGTGCCCAAGAGGCATAACACCATCAAAGATAAGTACTGGTAGCGCTCACTCACCGATCTCAAAGGGTAGTGCTGTCTGCGCACGGAACAATGCCAACGGAGCACACGCTGCGAGATCAGACCTCAAAATCAGTGAAGAAAATCCGTGAAGCGAGGGCTGGCTCAGGGTTATTGGTCACGTTGGTGCAGGACTGGGAGCGATCGAGGGGTATCCTGAGCGCATGCTGTTGGACAGCGTGAACACTCCCGCCAAACTCAAAGCCCTCCCCGCCGAGCAGTTGCCACAACTGGCTGCCGAAGCGCGTGAGTTCATCGTTAACGCCGTGTCTGCCACCAGCGGGCACCTTGGATCCAACCTCGGGGTGGTCGAGCTGACGTTCGCCATCCATCGAGTGTTCGATTCCCCGAAGGACATCATCCTGTGGGATACCGGGCATCAGGCATACGTCCACAAGCTGGTCACCGGCCGTAAGGACGAGTTCGTGGAGCTTCGTCAGCCGGGTGGTTTATCCGGATATCCCAATCGGGGTGAGAGCGAGCATGACTACATCGAAAACAGTCATGCCTCGACGGTTCTCAGTTATGCCCATGGCATGGCCGAGTCGCTCAAGGCCAAGGGGGAAACCCACCGACGCGTTGTCGCAATCATTGGCGATGGTTCCATGACCGGCGGCATGGCTTATGAGGCGCTCAACAACCTCGGCCACACCAACAGTCGGGTGTTGATTGTTCTTAACGACAACGGCCGGTCGTACGCCCCCACCATTTCGGGTTTGACTCGGATGGTCAGCCGCATTCGTACCAAGCCCAGCTATGCCCGTGGCAAACGCAAGAGCGAATCGATCATCGAAAATCTTCCCGTGGTTGGTGACTTGGGTCGGCGCACGGTCAAAGGCATGAAGGCAGCGCTTCGCGAATTGGCCGACGAGCCTCATGCATTTTTCGAAACTCTTGGCGTTCGTTATGTGGGTCCCGTTGACGGCCACGACACCGCGGCGCTCGAAGAAGCATTGCGCGACTGCTCTGATTACAACGGTGCCATCGTCTTGCATGTGCTGACCCACAAAGGCAAGGGCTATTCGTTTGCCGAGCACGACGACGAAAAGCACCTGCACGATGTGCCGATTTTCGACCCTGCGCTTGGTCCACAACCATCGCAGCCGAAGGACTGGACAGCAGCGTTCACCGAAGCAGTGTTAGAACTCGGTGCCACCACACCGGCACTGCACGCCATCACCGCTGCGATGCCTGGCCCTACCGGTTTGTTGCCGTTCCAGGCCCGGTTCCCTGATCGTTTTCATGACGTCGGGATTGCTGAACAACACGCAGTCACGCTGGCAGCTGGTATGGCCATGGGCGGGTTACGTCCGGTCGTGGCTTTGTACTCAACGTTTTTGACCCGCGCTATCGACCAGGCCATCTACGACGTTGGCTTGCACGGGCTGCCCGTGGTGTTTGCCCTAGATCGCAGCGGCATCACCGGTGCCGACGGTCCATCGCACAATGGCGTGCTGGACATGATGTTGATGTCAAAGATCCCCGACGTCACCATCTACGCCCCGTCCTCAGCACAAGAACTGAGGGTGATGTTGGCCTCGTCGATGACTGCGCATGGGCCCGTCGCTATCCGGTATCCCAAGGGTGTTGCCATCCAGGTAGAAGATAGCCAGGTGGGTTCAGGCATGTCGGCGCGCAAAGTTCGCGTCGGTGGGTCGTCACAAGGCGTGTGCATCATCGCAGTTGGCCACCTCGTCGAAGCGGCTTCGCGTGCGGCCGACGTGCTGCAGTCTGAACACGGCATTGATGCCACCGTCTGGGATCCACGGGTGGTCGTTCCCGCCGACGAGGCGATGTTGCACGATGCGGCGCAACACAAGATTGTGGTCACCATCGAAGATGGCATGCGTGACGGGGGTGTCGGGTCAATGATGATGGACCGGATTCAGCAACTGTGTCTGGCCGAAGGTCGCCCGGCTGTCACGCCCATCGTGTTGGGCACGCCTCGGGCATTCTTGGCGCAGGGCAAGCCGGCCGCCATCTTGGCCGAGCTTGGGCTCGACACCAATGGCATCGTGGCCACGGTGTCAAAAGCAGCTACGGCGAGAGGCGTTCAGTAAACCAGCTGCTTTCGTCTGTCGAGTAGCGGCGGTAACGAATGCGGTCGTGTAACCGGCTTGATCGTCCTTGCCAAAACTCGATACTGAGCGGGGCAAGGCGGAACCCACCCCATTGATAGGGCCGCAGGATTGCGCCTTCAGGGCCAGCATCCAGGCGGGCTGCTTCTGCTTCCATCTCGCTGCGGTCTTCGATGATGGTGCTCTGCGCGCTGACGATTGCACCGATTCGGCTTCCCTTCGGACGTGAGTTGAAGTAGGAGTCACTTTCCTCCTCGGTCACCCGTTCGACAGGGCCGCTGATGATGACCTGGCGTTCAAACACCGCCCAGCGGAAACACAGCGACGCCACCGGGTTAACCGTCAACTCGCGGCCCTTCTGGCTTTCGTAATTCGTAAACCACGTGAACCCGGTGGAATCAAAGCCCTTGAGCAACACGGTCCTGGCCGAGGGAATGGCGTTGGCGTCAGAGGTAGCCAGGGTCATCGCTGACGGCTCGTCACGCTCTCGATTGGCCAGTGCTTCGCCAAACCAGTTGTCGAACTGGCGAAACGGATCAGCATCCGCATCGGC
>JANMEI010000485.1:0-2390 GCA_031376865.1 Acidimicrobiia bacterium
ATTCGCAACCGGCGAACCGAGGCCCCCTGAATCCAACGTCCACTCACCCGCATACTGTTCAAAAGGAGCGACCATTTGCGCTTCACCCTTCACAGACATCACGCCGATCAGACTGAGAGCAACCAGAAGAACCCGTGTCACCGGGCGACGGCCCCGCCTCGCAAGGAAACTTAAACGCATTCTGGATCTCGCCTTCCCGGTGGACTCGCGCACCGAAGTCCCGCTCACCTTAACTCATCAAATGTAATGAGACGCTCCGAAACCAACAGTGATTTCAGGGTCACGCGAGTCGCCTTTGCAAGCACCATCCGCAATGAGCTTGTGCGTCTGCATCGATAGTCGTGGCGAGCAGCGACGTCCGCAAGGCAAACGCGAACAAGGAACCGGTGACCACTCGTTCCGCTCGGGATGACACTGACAATCGCGCTTTGCTCCCAAAAGCAGTTTCGGGTGCACTCAGCATCTGCTCGCACGCACGGAATGGACTCTAGTGATTGAGTTGCATCGTGATCGTCGGTGGATGCGGCGGTTGATATTCCATTGAATTCACGCCACCCTAGGTAGGGGCAAACCGTGCGTCGCTGAGAGCCTTGTAAACTGGTTCCTCACAATTTGGCGGGGTGGCTGAGATGATGGGTGGATGGTCAAGGGTGATGATCCGTTTTCGATGTTGGACCTTCTGATTGGTTTGCCGAATGTGCGTGTTTTGTCGGTGGACCGTGTTGATGGCGTGTTGGAGATCCATTTGGAAACGGCGGAACCGGTCAGGTTTTGTTCGTCGTGTGGTTTGGTTGGTGTGGTGAAGGACCGTCCGCAGAGTCGGTATGCGGACTTACCAGCGTTTGGTCAGCGGGCGGTGTTGGTGTGGCACAAGTATCGGTGGTCTTGTCCGGGTGGTGATGGCTCGTGGACTGAGGAACGGCCCGATATTGCATCAAGGTATTCGTCTGCGATGTCGTGGCGTGCTGCGGTGTGGGCGACCGTGCAGATCGGACGTAACGTTCGCCCTGTTAAGCAGATCGCCGAGGAATTGGGCGTGGCGTGGAATACGGTGATGGACACGGTGACCGCGGTGGGGCGGATCATGATTGATCACCCTGATCGGGTTGGGGTGACCGCCCAGTTGGGTGTCGATGAAACCGTTTTCGGCTCAGCTGGTTTGAAACGTAGACGGTCGTTTGTGTCGTCAGTAACTGATGTTGAGGCCCGCAAAGTACTCGATGTGTTCGAGGGCCGCCAACGCACTGATCTGGTCGACTGGTTTGATACGTGCACCGATCACTGGAAGCAGGGTGTGTCGGTGGTGGTGTCTGATTTGCATGAACCGTTCCGTAAAGCGTTCGATGAATGTGTGCCTAAGGCGGTGAAGGTTGCTGACCCGATGCATGTGGTGATGGCGGCGAATCGGTGCGTTGACAAAACCCGGCGGCGGACCCAGACCGAGCAGTTAGCGCACCGTGGCCGGTCGGCTGAGCCGTTGTATGGGGCACGCAAATTGTTGATGCTCGCCGCTGAGAAACTTGACGCTGTCACGCGGAAACGCTTGGATGTGCTCCTTGCGTTTGGTGACCCGCAAGGTGCTGTGTACGCGGCGTGGGAAGCGAAAGAGAACACCCGCGACCTGTATACGTTGTGGGGTCAACCGGACCTGGCAGCGTTATGGATCGATTCGATCATCGAAGACGGCCGTGCCTCGGACGTGAAGGAGATACGTGGCTTGGCGCGCACTCTCAAGCAATGGCGTGAACCGATACTTGCTTGGCATAGCACTGGTGCATCAAACGGGCCAACAGAAGGATTGAACTCGATCATCAAGAAGATCAAACGAGTCGCAGCGGGATTCACCAACTTCGCCCACTACCGAACCAGAATCCTCCTCGCTATCGGCGGCTGCAACTGGGCGCTACTCACCACCCACCCCGCAAGATTGTGAAGAGCCCCATAACTCCGGTCCGAGGGAAGCCGTCTGTTACCGGAGGGATGTCCACTGGGAAATACCCGTTGACACCTGCTCGAAACCTGGTGACTGCTGTTGCAGATAAGAAGTAACTGTGCCGAAGTCGAGCGTTTTGAGTAAGGCAGTGCGTACTGATCCGGGTGTGGAGGATCGTCAGGCTGCTGCGCAGATTTCCGATGCTGGACTCGCTAGTGGGAGTGGGCCGACGTCGATTCGGTTTCCTGATGGAACGGTTGTGTCGTTGATCGCTTCGCTGTTGAAGGTGCTCCAGGCTTCGGCAGAAGAACTTGCTGATGGGCTCGCAGTCACAGTCATGTCATCAGAGGTGGCGCTCACTCCCGGTCGCCAGCGAATCAGGGAGATTGTGGAAGAGAACGATCTTCCGTATTGATAGTGGTCCAGTCGCGACGTATGGAAGAAGCGAGGGCAACAC
>JANMEI010000705.1:0-2686 GCA_031376865.1 Acidimicrobiia bacterium
CTGGGTCTGGCAGTCGAGGACGTGGTTGTGATCCGGAACTCGAACAAGCTCGGTCTGCGTCTATTGCCCTGTGACGTCTTCGCTCGGGTCGCCGTAATCGGTGAAGAAGTCGCGGCACTCGAAGTTGAAGTCGCTCAGCAACTCGTCGCAGCAGCAGCTCCTGTTGTCGCTCTAGAAGCCAGACTCGAACCGCGCGTTTACCAACGTGATGGCTTCGCCCTGACGTTTTGGACTTTCTATGATGCGAATTCCGGTGACCAGCGCTTGTCCGCCGACTACGCACACGTTCTGCAGCGACTTCATGTCGCAATGCGAAACATCGATGTTCCAGTACCGCGCTTTACCGACCGGATCGATGAAGCGCTGCGTTTGGTGGAGGACCATGATCGAACGCCCGCACTCGACAGTGCTGGACGTGAACTCCTGCTCGACACGCTGAACAGCGCTCGTCGGAAGATCGATCACATCGGGGCTGCCGAACAACTCCTTCACGGCGAGCCTCACCCGGGGAACGTGCTCAACACCACGAACGGGCTGCTCTTCATCGACCTAGAGACCTGTTGTCGTGGCCCGGTGGAATTCGACGCAGCCCATCTACCGAGCGAGGTCACCGACCACTACCTCGAGCTCCATCAAGACCTCCTCAACGAGTGTCGACGTTTAGTGCTCGCTATGGTCGCGGCGTGGCGATGCGACGTTCACGACCAGTTCCCCGACGGACTCCGTCACGGCCGAACCATCCTCGAACTCCTCCGCTCTGGTCCACCTTGGCCAACCCTCGGATCGCTCGGCAGCGAATAACGAGTCCTCGACCGGCCATCGTCTGCAGCAGTGGATCTGTTTAGCGTTTGATGGTTCGATACGCATCGGCAATTTCGTCCAACCCATCGTTAACACCTGCATTGGCACAATCTCGATCGACCAGCATCGGGTACTGCAAACGCAGTAGCCGATGAGCCTGCGTTGGGAGGATTCGCATCGAAGCGAGTTCCTTCACGATGGAAGGGTGATACAAGTCGAACACCTCACCAAAACCTACGGGACCACTCGCGCTGTTGATGATCTTTCTTTCACGGTGCAGCCGGGCATCGTGACCGGGTTCCTGGGCCCCAACGGGGCCGGAAAATCCACCACGATGCGAATGATCCTGGGCCTGGACCGCCCTACTGCTGGCCGGGCAACGGTGAACGGAAAAGTTCTAACGGAGCATCGTGCACCGTTACGAGAAATCGGCTCGTTGTTAGAGGCGAAGGCGATTCATCCAAAGCGGTCCGCTCGAAACCATCTCCGAGCACTTGCCGCAACAACAAGCATTCCGAATAGCAGGGTCGATGAGGTCCTCAACATTGTCGGCCTGAGCGATGTTGCTGACCGAATCGCCGGAGGCTTCTCCCTCGGGATGGGTCAGCGCCTCGGAATCGCCTCGGCATTGCTGGGCAACCCCGCAACGGTGATGCTCGATGAGCCCGTCAATGGCCTCGACCCTGAGGGCATTTTGTGGATTCGCCATCTGCTGAAGGGGCTCGCCGAGGAAGGCCGAACCGTGCTCGTGTCATCGCACTTGATGAGCGAAATGGCGTTGATGGCTGAACGGTTTGTCATCATCGGCCGCGGTCGTCTCATTGCGGATGTGTCCGCCGCCGAGTTGGCTGCGATGTCTTCTGGTGACCGCGTCTACGTACGTACTTCAAACGGTGCGTTACTCCGTCAAATTCTCGCTGCTGACGGCGTGGAAGTACGCAATGCCGATGACGCTCCCGATGGCTTCGAAGTACTCGGTATCAACAGCGACACGATCGGCTTACGCGCCGCACAAGCCGGGTTGCCCCTGTTTGAGCTGACCCCCCGAGGCAATTCCCTTGAAGCAACGTTCATGGAACTCACCCACGACAGCGTCCAATACCAAACAACCACACCCGCCGCTCAACTTGCTACGGCAACATCGAACTGACCCGAAAGACCTCTTGAAATGAACGCTTCGACATTGTCCGCAACAGCCGGTTCAACAACTGGTTCAACAACCAGTAGCGCTACCCTGCGAACCTTCGTGAAGGCCGAGTGGATCAAATTCCGATCGGTTCGCTCGAACGTTGTGGCACTGCTGGCAGCAGGTGCGGTGCTCGTACTGATTGGGACAATGTTCTCATCGCTCGCAGGGAGCGACAAGTCTGCGCTTCCACCCGGGGCAACTAGTGGAACCGATTCGTTGTCCATGAGCTTCGGTGCGATGAATTTGTGTCAACTTGTTCTTGGCGTGCTTGGGGCAATATTCGTTGCTGGTGAGTATTCCACCGGCATGATTCGCAGCATGTTCACCGCCGTGGGATCACGTTCCACCGTGTTATGGGCCAAAGCGATTGTGCTTGGTGGTGCGAGTTGGATCGTCATGACCGTTGCGTCAGTTGCAGTGTTCTTTACCGGCCAGGCCGCTTACGGCGGTACGGATGCGACCTACAGTCTTGGTGACCCCGGAGTGCTGCGGGCCGTTCTTGGCGGTGGCGTTTATGGTGCTGGCATTGTTCTGATGGGACTTGCGTTGGGGTTCATTCTCCGGTCAAGCGCAGCAGCAATCGGCACGCTCATAGGTACACTTATGATTCTTCCCGGCCTCGTTGGTTTCTTGCCGGATTCGATCGGCGAAAGTGTCGGCAAGTTTCTTCCCAGTACCGCTGGCCAAGCGTTCCTG
>JANMEI010000515.1:0-7134 GCA_031376865.1 Acidimicrobiia bacterium
GTCTGATGACGTCGCTCACCCATCATGTGATGTCGCTCGCCGTTGCTCAACTCGGAAATTGGAACAAGGCCGGCCTGGGCGATGCAACGGTTTCGGTCAACGTTCCTGTCGGCCAGTTGCAGCGAACAGACTTCATTTCGACGCTCGAATCACTACTTACGCAACACGGTGTTCCCGGCAATCGAATCATCATTGAACTCACTGAATCCAGCATGATTGAACGCCTTGACGTCGTGCGCGGCACCCTAGCGAAGTTGCGATCCATGGGCTGCAGTATCGCTATCGACGATTTTGGCACCGGCTATTCATCGTATGGGTGGTTACGAGACTTGCCGGTTGACTACATCAAGCTGGATCGCAGTTTTGTGACTCCTTTGGCTGAAGAACCAACTGCTGTTCATATCGTTCGTTCCATGGTCGATCTGTGCACGCGACTGGGGTTCAAAGTTGTTGCAGAAGGGGTAGAAACTCGAACGCAGGCCGACATGTTGACAGCGCTTGGTGTCGATCGATTGCAGGGATACCTGTTCTCCGTGCCGACCGACCCGATCGGGGCGGCGTCACTCTTCGGCCAGAAGTTCGATGATGGTCGTTAGAATCGCTTAATGAGCGAGCAGCAAACTGGGCCGAAGTCTTCTCTTGCGCAATGGTGGGCTCCGCTCGTTGAGGTCAGCCTCGATGGTCAGTTTGTGTTGAAGCCCTGCAACGACGATCTCACTGATTTTGAAATCATCTACGCGAACGAGCCCGGATCACGAATGATCGGTCTCGCTCCCGAGGCGTTGATTGGATCCTTGTTGAGTGAGGTGATGCCCCCGTACGGCACCGGGTTCCGCGATGCGTTGCTGCAGTCGTTTCGTACCGGTGAAATGGTGTATCGCCTGACCGAGGAAATCAGCCCCACCGTCGACTCGCGGAGGGCTGAGTATCGGGTGCAACGCTTTGATGACTTGCTGGCACTTTCCGTTATCGACCGAACGGCAGAGTTTGACGCCGAGTCCGAATCGCGGGCAATGCGAAAACTCCTGAGCGCTGGCATCGAGGCCAGCCTGACAGCTGTGGCTCTCCTTCGGCCGGTGTTCGATTCCGACAGCACCTCGGCCGTTGATCTGTTCTTCGTCGAAGCAAACGATGCCGCAGCTGCTCTCGTCGGCCAACCCCGATCCAAGGTGGTTGGAAGTACGTTGTACTCCTTGCTGGACCGCAACACCGGTGGCCTTCTGTCGCTCGTCGAGAAAAGCCGAACCTCAAGCCGAATGCTGTCGGTTGACTACGACGCTCGGCAATCTCCAATTTTGGCCGACTGGCTGCAAATTCAACTGATCCCGGTCGGTGACATGGTGATGATGTACGCCGAAGACGTCTCCGTACAGCGCCGCGAACAAGTAAGCTTGCATACAATCGTGGAATATGCGACGGAGCTCATTGCATATAGCGATAAGAACGGCTTTTTGCAGTATGTGAACCCCTTCACCGTTTCCTCTCTTGGCTATACCGCCGACGTTATCCAAGGCAAGTCCATCGCCGATTTCACCCTGCCAGCGGATCGAGATGCAGTAATCAGCGACTACGTGCATTTGATGAAAGGGACGCTCGACGTGGCGCGCCGCAGAATTCGATTGGTGGATTCGCGAGGCCAACTTCGGACGATGTTTGGTTCCACTCGAATGTTACGTTCCGCCAGTGGCACGGTAGATGGGTTTGTCACGGTGGCAGCAGATCTCACCGAGCGATTGGCCAGTGAAGAGGCGCGCGAGCAGCTTGCCGCTGAACTCTCCATGGCCGAACAACACGAACGTGAGCGACTGGCGGGCGAACTTCACGATGGGCCGGTGCAAGAGTTAGCTGCGTTGTCTATGCAACTCGGTGCCGCTGTTGCCCGTTACCCGGATGTGCAGTTACAACGTGCTGAAGACATCGTTATTCAAGTGTTGTCTGATCTCCGCACACTGATGTTCGAACTTTCGCCACCGGAGCTGGATGGTGCGGGTTTGGGTCAGGCAATTTCGATTCGTGGGGCTCGATTGTTTGAAGGCACCGACGTGCAACTCACCGTTGATGCGGTGTTGACGCGTTCCCCTTCACCAGCCACTGCTGTCATTGTGTTCCGCTTGGCGCAAGAGGCGATGGTTAACGCCCGGAAGCACGCCAAAGCTCAACATGTCACCGTGCGGCTGACCGAAGATACTGAGTATCACATAATCCTGTTGGAGATTATCGACGACGGGCAAGGTGCCGAGTCGATGCAATATCAGCGACATGTGCCGGGCCACTTTGGGATAGCAATGATGATCGACCGAGCTCGTCAGCTTGGTGGTGCGTGCTCCATCGAAGGGGTGATCGGTGGGGGAACGCGGGTGCGAGTTGAACTGCCTCGCAACTCACTTTCCAATTCTGGCCAGTGAGTTAGCTTTGTCCGATCAGGCCGTCGCGAGCCGCAATTGCTGCAGCCTCAGTGCGTGATTTGGCGTTCAGCTTGTTCAATACGTTGGCGACGTGATTGCGAACGGTGTTGACTGAGATGAACAGGTCGGCTGCGATCTGCGAGTTGGCCTTTCCTTCTGCCATCAGCACCAAGACGTCTCGTTCGCGGTCGGTCAAACGTGTCGGCGAATCTGCTCCTCGAAGTTGCGGCAAGACTTTGCCGAGCAATGCAGGCGAGATTGACGCTTCGCCTCGAGCGGCGGCACGAACAGCTTCGACCACGTCACCAAATCGCTGGTGTTTCGTCACAAACCCGAGTGCTCCAGCTTCCAACGATTCCAAGAGCGCTCGATCCTGACCCGACCCCGTCAAGATCACACACTTCGTAGAAGGGGAGCGTTGCGTGATGGCCTTGACGACTTCGGCGCCGGTCATGTCACCTAACCGATAATCGATCAACGCCACGTGTGGTGAGAGCGAAACAGTTAACTCAATCCCTGTTGTGCCATCATCGGCAGATCCGACGACGACGATTCCGTCTTGCGCGGTGAGAGTTGTCTTAAGTGTCTCAGACACCAGTTGGTGATCGTCTATGACCACCACCCGAATGTCGTTGCACCCCTCACTCATGCTTTGAGTATCGCATGCGATGAGCCCGGTTCTGCGATCACGGAAAGGAAGTCCATGCTGTTCCGTCCCACCAACGCATCCCTGCAGTAGTCCAGTACCAAGCAGATGGCGCGCCGTCTCGCGGATTCCAGACTTCATTGGTCCAGCGTTGGTCCTCCCACCGCCGAATGTTGCCCGTAGCGTCACCGTACCAACCTGAGTCCGGGAACAGCCAGGACAACGGCCGATCTGTCATTGGTGTCAGGCCAAAATGGCGGGCCGCACGCTGGGATACCGACCGAAAACCAGTTACCGCCACACAGGCCCAAAGGGGTGTGTTTCCAAACAGAACCACCGAAACACAAAGGAAAGCCGCCTGCAGGTTGGTCGTCGCAAGGTTCGAATTGAATGTGTAGCGAAGCAGTCGTGCTTCGCCGGTTTGGTCGATTTCGTTGCTTCTCACACTGTTGCGAACAAAGAGTGTGAGGGTCAGCGCAGCCAACACACCAAGAACCATCGATAGCGCAGTGATCAGCCTGACATGCTCAGCCCAGAACGTCTGATTCGTTGCTCGCAATGAACCGCGGCGCAACTTGGATACGACAGCACCGAGCAAGACAATACCAACGCCGGTGAGGATTGAGCCGCCAAGGGCATCGAACGTTGATGGTCCCGTGATCTGCTTTGTCAGTAGCTGCAATGGTTGAGTTTGGGACAGGTCCAAACAGCTCGTCGAGAACGTCAACATGAAGAGGTTTGCCAGCATCACGCCAATCGACCCGCCGAAGATGACAACCAAGTTAACGAAACGAAAGTCCTCTCGAGTAACTGTGGTCGTCGACAACTGAAGGCTGGCGATGGCTATCGCGATACCGACAGCCAACGTCAACCGTCGAACTAACGCTTGCCGCCGAATGGATTGTTCGAAAGCGACCGGAGGATGCCAAAACGTTGGAAACTGGAACCGTTTCGCGAAGGACGAGTGTGAACGCCAAACGTTCACGATGGCCTCCACGATGAGAACTGTGGCAACAATCAGAACGTGTTCGGCCTTCACTTCGTGCTCGTCATGAAGTCGATGATGTGATCGGCGTCCGGTGTGATCAACACCCAGCGCGCATAGTTTTCTTCGCCAAAGAGTGGACGCAAGAGTTTCTCAACAGGAAACTGCTCGGACCAGTACCGATCGACGTCTAGGAAAGCCATTGGGCTGAACCGCCCGAAGCTCTGATAATAGTTTTGGGCGGCATCTTGGAATACTTCTTGCAGGGTTCCGGCCTTACCTGGCGCGTAGATAATCCCAGCGTCTGCAATTGCGAGCAGTCCATCCTCGCGAATCGCGTTGTGAAAGTACTTGGCGATGTGGGTGGCAAATGGGGTGGGTGGCTCGTGTCCGTAAAACCACGTGGGAATGCTGAGCGACGGTTGCCGTTGCTCAGGTGCAATTGCGTCTAGAACTTCGAACGCAGGAACCTGCCACCGATGCAACACGGCAAGCAATGCCGGATCGAAGATCCCGCCTGGAGCCAACTGAGCAAGCCCGTGGGGAAACTCAGCGGCTTGTGACAGTGTCGCCAGCGCAGCCATCAAGGTTGTCTGGTCGGCACACATCGCCCCAAGGTGAGTGGCCTCCATCGCTCCGGGTCCACCGCCCGACGTCATCAAAAACCGTTTCGACAACCGCTGCGCGATCGTGGCAACGCTGCGATACACCTCCGAGTTACGAGGTTCGGCATGCCCGCCCATAATGGCGACGACGTGACGTCGGTTGATGAACGCGTCGCGAGCCTCGGTGATGTGGTGGTCATGCAGTGCCCGAGATTTGCGTGCTTCGTGGGAGAGATCGAGACGCGAGTCCAGGTAAGTCTGCGCATCAAGTGTGCTTGCATACGATCCGACGTCGTTGGCGTCGAACCCAGCGAATAACTCGTCGGGTGAGTACAACGATCGGTCTGCCATAGATCAGGTTGCGCTGGCACGCTTGCGGGTAAGCGCATCGAGCGATGCCGCAAAGAAGAGGAACAACCCGGAGGCAATGTATTTGATGCCCGACTGGTTGAAGTCAATCTCTCGGATGCCAAACGGGGTTGCTTTGCCAACCAACGGCAACCCGTTGTCAATCATCGCCAGCGCCAGGCCGCCCATGAGTGCGTTGGTGAGCTTGCCCTTGCCGCCGAACAGCGAAGTGCCGCCGATGACCGCCGCACCCACCGCGAGTAGCAGCGTCTGATTGCCACCCATTTGTGGATCAACCGATGAAGACCGTGACGACAGGAGATATCCACCAAATCCTGACACCAATGCACACATCACAAACGCGGAAAGACGAACCAGCTTAACGTTGATCCCAGCGCGTCGGGCTGCCTCGGTGTTGCCGCCGGTGGCGTACAGGTGTCGACCATAGGCTGTTCTGTTGAGCAAGAAACTGAGCAGTCCAACGATGAGCAACACAAGCGGCAACACGATCGGGAAGCCGATCAACTTGGTGGCCTCGTTCTTTGATCGATCTTGACTGAAAAAGAACGTCAGACCGATGATCGGAATAGCAAACAACACCGACTTGAGAAGCGAAACAACAAGTGGGTATCCGGATACATCTCGACGGTGCTTTAACAATTCGTTAATTGCAAAGCCCGTCAAGGCAAGCGCGGCTAGTACCCACGAACCCCACGCGCGCATGTTGCCGTTCATGATGCTCTTCATGGTCGGGTTCTTGAGCTGCACCGTTCCTCCGTTGCCGGTGATCAACAGCAAGATTCCTTGAAAGATGAGGAAGTTTGACAGTGTAACGACGAAGGATGGTACGCCTACATACGACACCATGTACCCGGTAAACAAACCGAGCAACGCGGCAGCGCCCAGACTCATGGCAATCGCCACCGGCAAAGGGCGGCCATCGCGCAGGGCTGTCACCATGACTCCTGCAGTCACTCCGGCGGTCCATCCAGCAGCCAGGTCGATTTCGCCGAGTAGCAATGCAAAGGTGACACCAACGGAAATCATGGTGACCGCAGCAGCTTGTTGGATCAGGTTGGCCCCGTTGTACAGCGACCAGAACTTTCCTAGCTTGTCTGCAGTGGCGTAAATGAAAACAGAACCGAGTGCAACGATGGAAAGCAGGGCTGGCAGAAGGCCAAGTTCCCCACCTCGAAGTCGGGCAATGTAGTTTCGAATGAAGGCTTGCAGGCTGAGCGACTGCGAGTCCATCGAGAAATCAGATGCGGCAACTTCGGGTGCGGCCGAGTCTGCTGGCGTAAGCGTCGTGTTCATGTTCAGACCACCGTTCGGGCCAAGCCCAGTTCGCCGCTGCTGCCCGATGTGATGAGTTCGATCAGTCGTTCCTTGTTCAGTGCTCCGATGGGAACATCGGCTGCCACGCGTCCCAGGTACATAACCGCAACACGGTCCGCGACTTCAAGCACATCGTTCATGTTGTGACTAATTAGCACGACGCCCAGGCCCTTATCTGCGAGCCGGCGAACCAGGTCGAGTACCTGCCGGGTTTGAGCAACTCCGAGCGCCGCCGTGGGTTCATCGAGCATGACCACTTTGGAATTCCACAACACTGCTTTGGCGATGGCAACGGTCTGGCGTTGCCCACCCGAAAGCGATGACACCTTGGTGCGCACACTTTTCACGGTGCGAACGGACAAACTGGCGAGCGTCTCGCGAGCCTTGGCTTCCATGACGCGTTCGTTGAGCAGGAACCCACTTTTGATTTCTCGGCCCAGGAACATGTTTTGCACAATGTCCAAGTTGTCGCACAAGGCAAGGTCTTGGTACACCACCTCGATACCAAAGGCGGCGGCGTCACGGGGGCTGTTGATTGAGACGGGCTTACCTTCGAAATGGGTAGTGCCACTGTCGGTTCCGTAGATACCGGTGATGCACTTGATGAGGGTCGACTTTCCCGCACCGTTGTCACCAACGAGTGCCGTGACCTGGCCCGGGAAAACCGTGAAATCCACATCGTGCAAGACGTGGACGGGCCCGAAACTTTTGTTGACGCCTTCCATCGAAAAGATAGGCGTGCTTTCTAACTGATTGGTCTCCACGACTGTTGCTCCCCTAGACACCGATTGTCCAATCCATGTCTAGTCG
>JANMEI010000578.1:0-4651 GCA_031376865.1 Acidimicrobiia bacterium
GCCGCCCACCGCAACTTTGCCCACCATGATTTGGCGGGTCTTTCGACGGGTGGTACGAAGGCCGGTAAAGGCGGGGGCGTTCATGTCTCTCAGCTAAGCACGACCTCGACGGGTTGTGGGTACCGCACCCCTAACTTGCGCTGACGACGGGCCAACGCCTTGGCCACATACATCCGGTGGTCGGCATCAGAGATTGCTTCTTCGATAGTGCGCTCATGACCGGCAATCGAGGTACCAATCGAGGCACCAACGCTGACCGACGCACGATCATCGAGCTGAATCGGTTCGGCAATGGCCCGGCTCACCCGTGCCGCGACCAGCTCGGCGAGTTGCTCATCGGCCCCACCCAGCAACACCAGAAACTCATCGCCACCCAACCGGATCGCACTGTCTGAGGGCCGGAGACTCCGCACGATCCGGTCAGCCACGGTGGCGAGCACCCGGTCGCCCGCTTCGTGACCATGCACGTCGTTGACTTCTTTGAACCCATCGAGGTCAAGAAACAACACTGCGGTTTGCTCGGACAGGTCTCGGCGCTGCTGCAGTTCGTCCTTCAACGCAATGCGGTTGGATAAGCCGGTGAGCTCATCGGTTGCCGCCCGGGCCGACAATGCGGTGTTCAGATCTTCCAGCTCGAACCGCAGCCGAATCGAATGCGCCGTCACCGTCCCAACCTGGCGGCTCACGCCAATCAGCATGGCCGTAAACAGCGGGCACAACACCGGCAACAGCGTGCCGATACGGCCCTCAAGCCAAATCGAACCCATCATTCCCATCACAGCAATCGACAGCGAGTAGACCGCAAACGGCGTGCGCCGCCCGTATCCGTCCATCACGTTGCAGCACATGACGGCCGACAACACCAGCAGCGTAAACATCCAATCAACAGGATTCCGCTCGGTTCCAAACTGAGCAATTACGGCCAACGAGCCAACCGATAAACCCATCAGCACCCGGAACGTATCGGACAGCCGAATATGAAAGCCCATACGGTCGGTGCCTAATGACCGCATCGCAACGCGAACGTGAACCAGTTGTGCCACCAGAACCGCGACGTACTGGGCCATCCACGCCACAATCGACAATGGTTGCACACCAGCCCAGATCAACAGGGTGACATACACAGGAGACGGCAAAAACAAGCCACTCCAGTGCAGCATGCGCGACATGACCAACGATGCCCGGAACTGCTCAGTGGCAATTCGCAACTTCGTGTCAGGTGGTCCGTGACCCATGCTTCATCTATCGGCAACCTCGAATAACTGCTCGTCGTCAAGGCAGATGAAAACCGTTCACACGGCGAGTCAAAACTGCTCAGGAAACCGGTTTCACGATATCGAGATAGATGGACCCCAAGCCCAGCAACAAGATGAACCCGAAAAACGCAAACACCACGGGCATCACACGTTCCATGTTGAGGAAGTGACGACGGCCGGTGAACTTGCCAACGATGGACTCGTAAGTGGCCACCACGATGTGGCCGCCGTCAAGTGGCAGCATCGGCAACAGATTGAACGACCCCAGGGCCAAGTTGATGATCACCAGAATCTCGAGCAGCTGCGAGGTACCGCTCTTGGCTGCCTGCGCCCCAATTTGGGTCATGCCAACAATGGATGTGGGCCTACTTTGTAGCTCTTGGTCGGTGATCTCGGCCTTGTTGGAATGCGCCCCGGTGACCTGTCGGAAGAAGCTCGAAATCGACGACGGGCTAAAGAACTGGCCCATGCCTTTGACAGTGATCTTGCTGTAGTCAAACAGTGTTGACCCAGCCATTGACACCGCCGACGGGAACGACTCTTTGACATATACCTGCGCGGCAGGACCAACACCGAGACGCAAACGAGGGGTTGGCTCGTTGGGAACGGACTCGACCCGGCGAAGCACCTTCAGGGTGCGAACGGCACCGTCCTCATCGACGAGTTGCAACGCGACTTCTGGGGCCGGTTCGATGAACAACCGATCGACCACTTCGATCCAGTTCGACACCGGCACGCCCTGCACCGCTGTGACTCGTTCACCAACACGAACTCCAGACACCGCAGCCGCAGAGCCGGGCACGACCTCGCCGACTCGATTGGACAGCTCGGGACGACCAGAGAACCCGAAGATCACGACCAGCAACACGAAGGCCATCAAAAAGTGCGTAGCGGGGCCAGCCAAGATGGTGGCCACCCGCTTGTACCAACGCTGCCGTCGATAGGTTCGTGCTTCGTCGGCCGCGGGTACGGCTTCCTCTGCCGTCATACCAATGATCTTCACGTAGCCGCCGAGTGGGAACGCTTTGAACCCGTACTCGGTTTCGCCACGCTTGACAGAGAAGAGTCGGGGGCCGAAACCGATAAAGAACTCGGTGACCTTCATGCCGCTGGCCTTGGCCACAATGAAATGCCCAAACTCGTGGAACATGATGAAAAACGCCAGGCATCCAATCACCAACAAAATGCCAGCCCGACCGGTAACCACAAACGGCACCACGATCGCCGAAACGATCAATGCCAGGTTGGTGAGTTGACGGCGCAGTGGCACCTGACGCTGTTGCTGACGCAGCAAGCGCTGTTCGTTGAGTTGTTGTTCTTCGAGGGTGGTTGCCCGAGGAAAGTTGGTCATTGGAGATTCCTTAGTTCCTAAAATTCCTAAGCGTGCATATCGCGAACAAGAGTTGTTGCGATGGTACGCGCCATGCGGTCGGCATCGATAATGTCGGCCACGCTCGTTGGTACTGATCCGTCACACTGATTGAGCACCGCTTCGTTGACCTGAGCGATCTGCCCCCACGACAACGCTCCGGCAAGAAAGGCTTCAACAGCAACTTCGTTGGCGGCATTTAACCAAGCCGGCGCGGTATTGCCGGCCCGCCCAGCTTGATACGCCAGATCAAGACAACGAAACGCACCCCCGTCAGGTTGCTCAAACGTCAACGACCCGACCGTGGTCCAATCGATTGCCCCGTACGGCGTGGTCGACCGGTCTGGCCAGGCCAAGGCGTACACAATCGGCAGACACATGTCGGGCATCGACAGCTGCGCAATCGTGGCACCGTCGGTGTACTCCACCATCGAATGCACCACCGATTGCGGGTGAACAACCACCTCGATACGGTCGTAATCGACGCCAAACAACTCGTGCGCTTCGATGACCTCGAAACCCTTGTTCATCAATGTGGATGAATCAATCGTGATCTTTGGACCCATCGCCCAGGTGGGATGGGCCAACGCTTCGGCCACGGTGATTGACCCGAGCGTTGACCGGTCACGTTGACGGAACGGCCCGCCCGACGCAGTGAGCACCAACCGTTGCACCCGATCAGGCAAACCAGCAGCCTCGGCGCTGCGATGGGCAGCCAAACACATATGAATCGCAGCGTGCTCGGAATCGACCGGCACGATCTCGGCACCAGGCGTTGATCGGTACGGAGCAACCACCGGGCCCGCGGTAATCAGCGACTCTTTGTTGGCCAGCGCCAACCGCTTACCAGCAGCCAATGCCCCGATGGTGACCCCGAGGCCAGCAAACCCGACCACACCGTTGACGGCCACATCGGCAAGCCCCGCAACTTCTTCAAACGCACCAGGGCCCACCACCAACTCGGTACCGGGCGGCAACTCATCGCGAATGGCTGCCACTGCCGCATGATCTGCCACGGCAACCACGCGCGGCCGAAACTCGCGGACCTGCTGAAGGAGCACGTCCATCTTGGAACGGGTACCCAACACCTCGACCTGGAACTGGTCAGGGTTGGCCCGAATCACCTCGAGCGTCTGCGTGCCAACCGACCCGGAGCTACCAAACACGCCAACGGTAACGGGCGCGCTTCGATCGACTTCCAACGAAGCTCGGCGGCCATCTGGATTGTTGTCCTGTTGAAGCGACCGAGGTGTGGGGGCGGACATGACCCCCACAGCCTCGCACTTCGTGACTGATAATGGGTTCACCCGATTAGGGGAACTCTCAATTTTCTCGTTCTGCTCGATCTCTAACCTGCCCGCTCCGCCAGTAGCGTGAGCGATGTGAGCGCACCCACGTTGCCGTTTGACAATCCCTACCGCCACGGGTTTGCCCGCGTCGGTGCCGCCGTACCGGCCGTACGGGTGGCAGATCCGGCTTTCAACGCCCAAGCCACCATCGAATTGGCCCGCCAAGCCCACGACCAGGGCGTCGTGGTGGCCATCTTCCCGGAACTGGGCCTTTCCGCCTACAGCTGCGACGACCTGTTTCATCAGCAGGCGTTGTTGGACGAGGTACTGCTCGGCCTTCAGGCCGTGGTGAGCGCAAGCGAAACCATGCGACCCTTCCTCATAGTGGGCGCACCGTTGCGCGTCGGCGGTCAACTCTTCAATTGCGCGCTGGTGATCCACAACGGCGAAATCCTCGGCGTGGTGCCCAAGTCGTTTCTCCCCGGATACCGCGAGTTCTACGAAGAGCGGCAGTTTTCTGCCGAACGAGACCGCCTGGTTGATCACATCACCATTGTGGGCCAGCAGGTGCCGTTCGGCGCCAACCAGCTGTTTGACACCGGCATCGATGGCCTGGTGGTTCATGTCGAGATCTGCGAAGACATCTGGGTCCCGGTGCCGCCGTCGAGCCACGCGGCCCTCGCCGGCGCCGAAGTGCTGGTGAACCTGTCGGCCAGCAACATCACCATCGGCAAGGC
>JANMEI010000602.1:0-2864 GCA_031376865.1 Acidimicrobiia bacterium
GCAGGGTCACGGAGTGTCGGCGCCGGGCACCGGGCGTCGGCCACTTTTGAGTTTGCTGGCGATCGCCGTGCTGTACGGAGTTGTTCTGGTTGGCGGCGAGGTGGCATCGGCAGATGCCAAGCCTGAGCCGGCCCCTGCTGCGCAACACGTCCGCATCGTTGTGCAACCGGGCCAGTCCATGTGGTCGATTGCCCGGACGTTGCAACCATCCGGAGACATTCGGCAATTGGTCGATGCGCTGGTTTCGCAACACGGTTCTGCCTCGATTGTCGCGGGCGAGGTGTTGATGCTCAATCTACCGTCAGCTCATGCCGACTGAGCGGGTGGGTCCGGGTGAACTACGTGTACATATCTCGTCTGGGAGGAGTGAACGCCTCGTCTAACGTCTTACGCTGTGCGTTGTCCGTCATGTGCCAGTGTCGAAGACAAAGTGATCGATTCGCGATCAGCCGACGACGGATCTGCGATTCGGCGCCGACGCGAGTGTTTAGGTTGCGCCCGTCGGTTCACCACTTACGAACGTGTCGAAGAAACTCCTGTGGTGGTGATCAAGCGCAACGGCGTCCGGCAAGCGTTCGACCGGGCAAAAGTGCTGGCAGGTTTGCACTCGGCAACCAAGAACCTGCCGATCTCTCCAGACATTTTGGACAATGTCGCTACCGATGTCGAAGAAGCGATTCGCCTCGAAGGACCCGAAGTTCACTCCGAACGGGTGGGGCTTGCGGTGTTAGAGCGTCTCCGATACGTCGATGCAGTGGCGTACATTCGGTTCGCATCGGTATACAAGGGTTTCACTGATCTCAACGATTTCACCCGCGAAGTGAAACTCATGGGAAAGAATCCTGATCCGCCCGCTCCGCTAGCTAGCTGATCACCCGAACCGATCTCCTTCCAATGCCGATGCAGTGCAACTCTTCGTTGCATCGAGTCTCACTTGGAGTGGTCATCCACAGTTGTTTCGGTGGGATTTTGCTCTCCGGGTGTCGGGGCTGCAACTTTTCCGACACGTTTTCCTAGTTGTCCCCAAGTGTTCCCCAGGGAGCGGTTCTAGTCATCCACATGTTTCAGTCCGTATGGTGTCCGAACGATCCGAAACGGAATGGGGAACCGGTTGTATGTGACCTGGGTACAAATCGGAATGCACGATCGTTTCGACGGGTTTTGGCTTGACAAGCGTGGAATTACACGGTTGTATCTAGCCCTCATCTAGCGGTCAGACATCCGCGCACCACGACATGTTGTGGTTTATCGTTCCTCGACCGATTCTTCACGGGCAGCTCCACCACCTCCATTTCTCTCCAGTTTGCCCATCAGTTTGCTCATCGTTTTTTAGTGTTCACTCAGCACCTTCACCAGCCGCTCTCATCACACCGCTCGCATCACTCGCTCGCATCACCCCGCACTCTTCCCGTTTCGTCAACCAAAAGGACCCCAGCGACATGGCAATCGCCCCAGAACGCGCCGGCATCGGCCTCCGCCGTTACTTCACCACCAGTGGAGTACATCCATACGACACCGTTGTTTGGGAGCGTCGCGACGCTCGCATTAGCAATTGGCGAACCGGCGAGACTGCTTTCGAGCAGCTCGCTGTCGAGGTTCCTGCTGGTTGGTCGTTGAACGCCACCAACATCCTCGCCCAAAAGTACTTCCGGGGAACCCTCGGGACGCCCGAGCGTGAGCGCTCGCTGAAGCAGGTGGCCGACCGTGTGGCCGACACCATCACCAAGTGGGGAGTTGAAGGCGGATACTTCGTTGACGAAGTCGAAGCGGAAACGTTCAACCACGAACTGAAGTACCTGATCATCCACCAAAAAGGTGCGTTTAACTCACCGGTGTGGTTCAACATCGGCGTGAAGGACGTCCCCCAGCAAGCGAGTGCCTGTTTCATCCTGGCCGTTGACGACAAGATGGATGCGATCCTCAACTGGTACCGCGAAGAAGGAATCATCTTCAAGGGCGGGTCGGGTGCAGGCATCAACCTCTCCAACATTCGCTCGTCCATGGAACACCTGCAGGGCGGCGGAACCGCATCGGGTCCTGTCAGCTTCATGCGCGGTGCCGACGCATCGGCAGGCACCATCAAGTCCGGCGGCAAAACTCGTCGTGCGGCCAAGATGGTCATGCTCGATGTCAATCACCCCGACGTCGAAGACTTCATCTGGTGCAAGGCCCTCGAAGAGCGTAAGGCCCGTGCCCTCAGCGCAGCTGGCTTCGACATGGACCTCGATGGCAAAGACTCGTTCAGCGTGCAGTATCAAAACGCGAACAACTCGGTTCGGGTGACCGACGAGTTCATGGAAGCAGTCGTCCAAGACAAAGACTGGAACATGACCGCCGTGAAGACCGGCGAAGTCTTGAAGACGGTCCGTGCGCGTGATCTGTTCCGCCAGTTTGCTCAGGCCGCGTGGGAATGCGCCGATCCTGGCATGCAGTTCAACACCACCATCAACCACTGGCACACTTCGTCAAACACGGGTCCCATCAACGGATCCAACCCGTGCTCGGAATACATGCACATCGACAACTCGGCATGCAACCTCGCCAGTCTTAACTTGTTGACCTTCCTCGATGGCAATGACGATTTCGATGTCGAGGGCTACAAGGCTGCCATCGAGACGTTCTTCACCGCACAAGAGATCTTGGTTGGTCGTGCCGATTACCCGACCGAAGCAATCGGCGACAACAGCCGTCGTTTCCGTCAACTCGGTCTCGGTTACGCCAACCTGGGTGCGCTGTTGATGGCACTTGGCTACGGCTATGACTCCGAAGAGGGTCGCTCATGGGCGGGTGCGCTGACCGCTCTCATGACCGGTCATGCGTATGCAGTAAGTGCGCGTACGGCTAGTCGCATGGGCCCTCATGTG
>JANMEI010000608.1:0-13335 GCA_031376865.1 Acidimicrobiia bacterium
CCCGAAGAAGATCAAGATGTCCAAGCAACACTCAACAATCAACTGCGCGCATATTGGGCAGCTCAGGACCCGCAGTCAGCACATCAGGACCCACAAGCAGTTCAACAATCAACGACAGGGAAACCGAAATGACAAGCGAGAATATTATTCACCAGTGCCCCTTTTGTGAACTTCGGTTTGCCTACATGGCAGAGGTCAAAGACCACGTCCAGCATGATCACCCGGAACATGCGTCGACCGTAGATGTGCAAACCGTTGAACTGCCGCATGGGGGCGGCTGAGGTCGATGACGACTTAGGTTAGGTGACCGGTACTCGCCATGTCACCGAGGTGCCCTCACCCGGAGCCGACGACAGGTCGCAACTTCCACCGAGCCCACGTGCGCGTTCCAACAAACTGCTGAGCCCATTGCCGGGACTGATTCCCGGAGTGAAACCGACCCCATTGTCGGTCACACAAAGGGTGACGTGGGTGGCATCGTTGCTCAATTTCACTTCAACTCGGGTGCAACGGGCGTGGCGATGGGCGTTCACTACCGCTTCGTTCAGTACGGCCATCACGTGATCAACGACGGCCGGCTCTACCACTACGTCGGGTCCGTCGCCGTCGAACGCGATCTCGAAACCAAGACTTTCTTTTTCAGACAAAGTCCGGCGAACCAACCGGCGTAGTGCCCCGATGGTTACTCGTTCGTCGGTGTGCATCAACGAAAAGATGGCGTGACGAAGATCGGCGATGGCGTGATCGATTTCCTCAACGGCACGATCTGCCTGCTCACGCACGGCCGGGCCGGCGATCGAGATGAGGCCTTGTAAACCGAGGCCGGTGGCAAAGAGTCGCCCCACGACGCGGTCGTGAAGATCTCGAGCTATTCGTTGACGATCTTCAAGCACTGCCATTCGACGTTCTTGCCGTCGTCGTTCGGCTACTTCAATGACCAACCCTGCCTGTTCCAGGAACCGATCGAGCAACTCGGTATCGTCATGCAGAAATGGATCTTTGCTGGACAGCCGAAACGCGCTGAGCAAGACCGGGCCGGCTTCGGTCGCAAAAGGTGAGAGCAACGCGAAAGTCATCGCAACTCCATCAGCGCCACGAAGCCACGAGGGCACACGGTCTTCGTCAGCGAGTTCGACGATCTGCGAATGCCGAGTTGGTGAGGTCGTGAGACTTCCGAAGAGCTCACTGGAAGGTATGTGAGAGGGAACCTGAATGGCACCCGCAACGCTTCGCACTTCCACGTGGTCACGATCGCCTTGGAATCCCGTCACGAACACGGCATCGGCTTCGAGCAGGTTCATGGTTTTGTCGGTCAGCTCCTTGTGCTCGTCCGCCGAAGGGTCACCGAACAAATCGGTTGAGAGTGCAGCCAACGATTCCCATAACCGTGCCTGTCGTTCGCGTTGCAACTGAGCTCGTTTTCGCTCATCAGCAATTTGTCGTTGAACCGTCACATCTCGCACGATCGCGATGAACAGCCGCTCATCGCCACCGTCGAGCGGACTCAACGACACCTCAACTGCGAGCAACCCCCCGCTCTTACAACGAGCAACAAGTTCGCGCCCCGAACCCATCGGGCGTACCGTAGGCGCGCTGATGAACGAATTGCGGAGCGCAACGTGGCCCGAACGAACACCTTCGGGGATGAGTAGCTCGACGGAGGCACCGACCAGTTCACCACGGGAGTATCCGAGCATGTCTTCAAGCCGTCGATTGACAAGGCGAATCACACCGTCAACGTCGGCCAGAAGTAGCCCGTCAGGAAGTTGCTCGACCACCGCAACGAGGTCCATAGAAACAACGGAGGATTCTCCATGGGTGAGCGCGGCGGGGTTGGTCGGGTTCACATTTTCTCCTCGACTGGCTTCACATCAACAACCTATGCGACGTTGACACCAAATGCTCCGGCTCTCACGGAGCGCGGCCAGTTATGCAATCCCGAGCGGATGCACTACCTGCTTGGGAGGTTCAGAAAGCAGCACCAACGGACGTGGCGATCGGTGCAGCAGGTTATTGGCCAGGCTGGGTGAGACGATTCGGCCCAGCGGACCAAAGGCCATCGACACCAGACCTATCGCGGCGATTCGGTCGTTTTCGGCGTAGTTTTCCAACGCGTTGACTTCGTCGCCGTACAACACTTCCCACGTCGCCGTTGGAGCATGCGGGCGTAACTTATTCCAGTGAGTAGCGAGTTGATGCAGGTTTCCCGAATCGACGATGTCACTACCAACCGCTGCACGAGCAGCACTTGGGTGGGCGATCACGTTGACTAGCTCCGGCGTCAGCAGTGCTGGATCGCCAAACTCGGTCAGAAGGCGCATTTGTTCATCCGACTGATCATCGACACAGACCATCAACGACGAAGCGAGATCAGGCAGGACCGCCTTCGGTCCCACGGCGACGATGATGCCCGGGAACGAACGGAGGAGGTTCATAAACACGCTCCCTTCGAAGAGCTCACCAGCGATGCTCACATGGTCAGCAGCCACCACCACGATGTCGGTGCTACCGAGGCAGCGCAGTAACACCGTCGACTCATCTCCGGCTGATTCGGCCAAGATCGACTCCGCTTGGATACCCGAATGCTCGCTAATCAACGCTTGGTGGCGCTCGAGTAACGCTCGCGTAAACGGCGCAGCGTTTGCTGTGAGCAACGTGAGATTCCGATTGAGTCGCTTTGCCAGTTGGACGCCAACGCGTACTGAACGTTCAGATCGATGGTGGCCGTTCACCAGCGCAACAATGCGCGAAGATTCAGTACTCATTTCTTTGCTGATTTCGTTGCCTCTTGGCGAGGAATAACGACCGTAGGACACGTTGCGTGATGCAACACCTGGTTCGCCACCGAGCCGAGTAACAGTCCGAGAAACCCACCGTGACCGCGTTGTCCAACAACGAGCAAGTCAGCTCCTGACCCTTCGTCGAGTAACTCTCGCGAAGCCGCTCCTTGACGAATCACTCGCTCGACCGGTGGTGGTTCGGTCACGCCAATCAGTGCTTGGTCTACCGACTGATTGAGCACCGTGTGAGCTGAACGTTCCATCGTTTCCGGGCTGATGGTGCTCAGCGCAGCCATTTCCACTCCGTATCCAACCGGGTAGTTCCAGACATTCACGGCTCGAACGCGTGCACCTCGAATGCGGGCTTCTTCGAGAGCCCATGTGAATGCGGCGATACTTTCCTCGGAACCATCAATGCCGACAACGACGAGTCCGGTGGCGATGTGCGGGTTTGTAGTCATAGGAGCATCGTGGCGTCCGCTTGGTCCGAGTCGAAGGGACTTAGGTCCCGATCGATCACGCATGAGTTCCTGCGTTCAAAGGGCTTTGGGCCCCCCGTAAAATGCTGTGGTGGGTCGAAGATGGTGGAGTGACAAAAATCCACCCCTCGATGAAGCCGCTTGCCGTGTTAGGTCTTGGGGGCAATGCGTTGCTTCGCCGAGGTGAATCGCCTTCGTGGGCCTTACAGCTCGAACGTGCTCAGCATGCCGCGCAGCAGATCGCTCGTCTTGCGGACCAGTACCGCCTCATCATCACGCATGGCAACGGCCCGCAGATTGGACTGTTGGCAGCCCAAAACGATGAAGCGTCATCGCCGCTACCGCTCTACGCCCTTGGAGCAGAGACGGACGGATTGATCGGCACCTTGTTAGAACTTGCGCTGCGGAACGCGCTTCCAACCTACGATTGCGCCACCGTGTTGACCAACACAGTGGTTGATCCGAAGGATCCGGCTTTTGACGAGCCAACGAAACCGATTGGTGCGGTGTTCTCTGAGCAACAGGCGATCCAGCTCACTGCAAACAAGCAGTGGGTGATGCAACCCGACGGACCGTACTGGCGGCGAGTCGTTGCTTCACCGGAACCACTTCGGTTTTTGCAACTCGATTCGATCGGACATCTGACCGAGGATTTCCGAGTGGTCATCTGCGCCGGAGGGGGAGGCATTCCTGTGGTCGAGCAAACCGATGGTTCGTATGCCGGAGTTGACGCAGTGGTCGACAAGGACTCGGTGAGTGCGTTGTTGGCGGTGAACCTCGATGCCGACATCTTGATGTTGCTCACAGATGTTCCTGGAGTGATGCGGGGCTTCGGAACACCCGAAGCCCAGATCGTACGTCACCTCACTCTCGACGACGCGCGAGCGCTTCACCTCCCCAACGGTTCGATGGGGCCGAAAGTGGAATCGTGTTGTCGGTTTGTCGAATCCACCGGTCGATCGGCCAAGATCACGTCGCTCGACGCCGTTTCGGACGATGGATTGTCGACCTTGATCACGGCCAATCCAACATGACCACTCAGGACGTTTGGCGTCATTCATCGGGACTCTTTCGACAACAAAAAGTCCGACTTGCTCTCCCCGACCTACGAGGATCTGCCGCACGCTCAGTTCTGTCCGAGCAACTTCGGATCGTCCTACGGAGGACCCGATGACCAACTCGCCCGCAAGGTCAACTCTCGGCGCATCACCAAACCCTCCTTCGCCCCCTCGATGGTTGACGGTCTTGTCCAGCGACGAATGTCGATCGCTGCTCGCAAGCGCGTTCCTTGGACGCGTCGGCGTCAGTGTCAACGCACTGCCAGTGATCTTGCCCGTGGTGTATCGCGTCGAAAGCAACACGGTCTGGTTCTTTACTGAAGTGGGAACCAAGTTGCACGCTGCAGCAAACAACGCTGTCGTAGCGTTCGAAGTGGATTCACTCGATGAGCACCAGGGATGGAGCGTGCTCGTTATCGGGCAAAGCTTTCTCTGCACCGATTCAGACACGGTCACGCAGCTTCGCAACGCCGGGTTAAAAGCCCTGGCGCCGGGTGTTCGGTCGGATCTGGTGGGAATCCCCGTTCAGCACATCTCGGGCAGACGCTTTACCTTTGACCAGGAGTCAACTGATGAGGCTGGTTACCTCTAATGGCGAAGATCGAAATTGAGCACATCACCAAACGATTCGACACGACCGAGGCAAACGTTCCCGATGCGGTGAAGGATTTTTCGCTCGTCGTTGCGGACGGCGAGTTTCTCGTTCTTGTCGGTCCCTCGGGCTGCGGCAAATCGACAGTGCTCAGGATGATCGCTGGACTGGAAGAGATCACCAGCGGGGCGGTGCGAATCGACGGAAAGCTGGTCAACACGCTGCCGCCACGCGAACGCGACATTGCAATGGTGTTTCAGTCATACGCCCTGTACCCCCACATGACCGTTGCTGAGAACATCGGGTTCTCACTGAAGATTCAGCACATGGATCACGATGAAATTGATCGCCGTGTTCTTGAGACGGCTCGGCTGTTGGATCTTGAGACGTTGCTCTTGCGTAAACCAAAGAACCTTTCCGGTGGACAGCGCCAGCGTGTTGCGATAGGGCGGGCAATCGTGCGCGAACCAAAGCTCTTCCTGATGGATGAACCGCTTTCGAATCTCGACGCGAAGCTACGCGTACAGATGAGAGACGAGATCGCTGAGATCCAGGAACGGCTCGGCGTCACCACCATCTACGTCACCCACGATCAGATTGAAGCCATGACCATGGCTGATCGAGTTGCGGTGATGCGGCGAGGAACATTGCAACAAGTCGACAAACCCCAGGTTCTCTATGAACAACCTGTCAACCTGTTTGTTGCGGCCTTTATCGGATCGCCTCCGATGAATCTTGTTGAAGGCCACATCAAACCATCTGACAGCGGAGCAATCGTGACCATTGGCGGGCAACAACTCGCGTTGCCCACGTCGGTGATCGAACTTCATCCAGGCTTGCGAGACACGATGACATCGGGTTCCCCGATCGCTATCGGCATCCGCCCAGAGGACCTGGAAGACGCATGGCTGCGGCCAGCCAACCGAGCGGTTCAACTTGAGGTGACGGTTGGTCGAGTAGCTGCCCTCGGAGCGGAAGTCGAAATTCATTTTCTCCTCGACGCACCGCCAATCGGCACCGAGGAAGCCCGTCTTGCAAAAGGCGAGTCGATCGAGGACGCTCCACGGAGCTCGACCACTGGATGTCTGGCCTCGCTCAACCCCCGCACAACGGTCCAATCCGGTGATCGTGTCCTGTTGACCGTCGACGTTTCCAGAATGCACTTTTTTGATCAGACAACCGGTCTGCGGATCTAAACAACGGAAGGAACATGATGATTGATCTTTCATCTCGCTATTTGGGTTTGTCGCTCAAACACCCACTCATTGCCTCGGCTGGCCCATTGACGGGTCACGTCGATTCCCTCCTGGAACTTGAGGCTGCAGGTGCCGCAGCAGTGGTGCTCCCGTCACTCTTCGAGGAGGACGCCGAGCGAGCGATGCGTCTTGCTGTTACTGCGAGCGGTCTTCACCGATTAGCCCATGCCGAAAGTGCAGTAACGAGTCTCGACTCGGTGCGGGGCCTCGACATCGCCCAGCATCACGTCAAGTTGGTTCAGGATGCCAAATCTGCGCTCAACGTACCCGTTATTGCGAGTCTCAATGGCACCACTGCTGGCGGGTGGACGCAACATGCGGCGGCGCTCAGCGCCGCTGGAGCAGATGCACTTGAGCTCAACGTCCACCGCGTCGTGGCCGATCCAACCGAGACCGGTGCGTCGATTGAAGAAGCAATCCTTCACCTCGTCGAACAGACGGCTGCGAAAGTATCGGTTCCCGTGTCGGTCAAGCTCGGGCCTTACTTCACGGCGTTGCCCGGATTTGCGCGCAGGCTGGCCAGCGCCGGCGCCGACTCGCTCGTTCTGTTTAACCGTTTTTACCAGCCGGACATTGATTTACACGACCTGCAAGTGCTTCCGAGTCTGCATCTGTCAACTTCAGCGGACATGTTGCTTCCGTTGCGTTGGACTGCACTCTTGCGAGGAAACGTTCATGCTGAGTTGGCGTTCTCAGGAGGTATCCATGAACCGTCTGACGTGGTGAAAGCGCTCCTCGTCGGCGCAACGGTGGTCATGACGACCTCTTCGCTTCTTCGTCATGGGCCAACGCATATGACCGTCCTTCGAGACGGCCTCAGTGCCTGGCTTCAGGACCGCGAATACGAGTCCGTTTCGCAACTGCGTGGGTCCATGGCAGTTGGAAGTATTCCCGACCCCGATGCGTACGAGCGAGCGAACTACCTCGAGAGCATTCAATCTGCGTGCCGAGCGTTTACCCAATCGCAAACGTAGATGTGCCTGCAGTATCACTGCAGGCACATCGCCATGTTCAGCGACCAGTGGTTGGTTGGGTCCGGGCGAGAACAACATCAACCATGTAGCTGACGAATTCCTTCGGCTGTTCAAACAACGGCCGATGACCTGAGGTTGCAAACGAGGTTCGATCCTTGCTCGGTGCGCTCAGTTCGGCATACCACTCGTCAAAGACCAACGCTCGGCCGGGAGCCTCGTGAGCGCCCTGAACAAAGAACACGGGCACGTTGAGCGCTCGCACCTGTTCGCGAAAGTCAATATCTTGAAGTTGCGGATAGAGCGCACCAAAGGTGTCCATAAACGCTCCGAGCAGATGGACCTGGTCAACGAGCGAGTACTCCGGAACCAGGAAGTTCTCAGAAAATCCTCCTTCGCCTTCGCTGTTGACACTGTGATCGTATGGGTACATTTCATGTTCATAGGACAATGCGGTTTCGTAGCTCAGCATCCGCTGATACGGAGGCCGACCAATTTTCGTGAGTCGGTCAATTAACGTCTTGTCGCCGCGTTGGCGTGCCCATTTGAGCGTGTCGTCGTAAAAGATCCGGTCAGTCGCGAGTTGACTCACCATCTGTCCCACACCGATGAACGCTCGGTATAACCCTGGCTGGCGATCAACGGCAAGTACGCCGAGCGTCGATCCCCAGGATTGACCGGCCAGATAGATGCGATCCTGGCCGAAACGCTTCCTCAGATACTGGGTAACGGCGATCGTGTCATCGACAACTCCCGTAAGCGTCATCGCGGGTTTGTTGTCGAGCGAGTCATACGACTTCCCGGTCCCTCGTTGGTCCCACGTCACCACGGTGAAGTACTTCTCAAGTTCCTTCAGATGGTTGCGCATCGCGCCAAGTTCAGATCCGCCTGGCCCGCCCGCTAGAAAGAGCAAAACGGGGTTTTGAACGCTGTGACCACGGATCATGAGACCCAACTTGTTGCCATTGATCTCTACCCGGGTGAGTTCAGCGATGCTGCCGGGGACTCGGTTGCCTTGAGCATCTCGAATGCCCTTGGTACTCGCTGATCGTGCTATCGCCACCGAAAATCCCACCAGCCCCATCGTTGCCAGTATGCATACGAAACGTTTCGCCATTTTCGGCAAGTCCCGCTGTAGCGTGGGTTGACTCGGTTGCACCGATGCCGTGACAAGGCGTGCAAGGCCCGCACCACTTGCTGCGCCGAGCATCATCGGAAGCCAGGACACCAACGCGTGAAAACCTCGACCGACCACGAGCGCCATAATTCCGTAGGTGCTGAAATGCAACCCATCAACGGTCGGGCCGTCAACGTGAGCGCGCACCGCTTCATAGACAACCACGAACAATGCGGGACTGGCAAGCATTATCCAACGGGTTCGGGTGACAAGCCCGCACGTTGCTCCGACAGCGACACTCAAGACGATTGACCACAGTGCCTCTCGCGACGTCAATGGTCCTCGAGGTGTCCATCGACCAGCAACGATTGCCCACGTGCCAGTTACCGCTGCTGCGATACCTATGCCGTACCATGATCGTTTCCACATGGGTGCCAGCACACCCCCAACCACCGCCAAGCGGCTATTGGTTGATGAACGATTGAGCGAGGGCCTGAAACTGCTTCGCTCCAACGGGTGATCAATATGAACAGTCATGACGATTCTCCTTTTCTGGGGGGCTTGGTTTACTCGGGAACGAATCCCGAACTTCCAAGAGTTCGTATCCAAGATGGACGTCACGAGATGTTCAAACGAGGGACTAAGGGCCCTCAATCTCGAAGTCCTTGGACTCTCGTGTCCGTTGCGTCCGTGGAACACGATGTGTTCATGACAACTACAACTTCACCAGACTCAGTACCCGTTAGCTCTGCCCCAGCTGCCTCAGCCACAGAATCATCGCCAGCGCCTCACAGCCCAGAATGGGATGCGGTTCAAGAAAGTATGAAACGCCTCGCGATGAAGCTTGACTATCACTGGCAGCAAGCAAGTTCAGCCGACAAGGACGAGTGGGCTGCAGCGATTGATCGTCTGGGAAAGGCCGTCCGCGGCGCTGTTGATGGGATCCGCGTCGCGTCCGCTGACGAAGCGGTCCGTGCCGACCTTCACGAGGTGGGGACAGCCCTTGAAGCGGCGTTGGTGAACACCCTCGACAAAGCCGGCAACGAGCTTCGCGAGCGCGTTGACAGCGTTACCAAGTCCAAGAAAAGCAACTGACATGCGCACGGAGTCTGAGACCGAAGTCCACCGACACATCGCAACATTCGAACTCTTGGGCTTCTCTCGGGAAATGCCATGAACTACTCAGAAGTTGGTCGCTACGAGATCATCAGCAGCATTCAAACTGAGGACCCGCCGCGAGCGTTGGGGTGGATGTGCGTTGCGCTCGGGAGCGGGCTTGCCCTGAACTCAATCCTCGGACCGCTCTTGTCGAATGTCATCAAGTATCGGTATGGCACCTCGATGATTAACCAAGCGATCGGCCTTGATGCTGTTGCACTGTGCCTGGCCGCCCCGTTGGCACTCGTGGCTGCGTTCCTGGTGTTTTCCGAGCATCAAGCTGGTCCAATCATCGCGTTTGCTCCTGCGCTGTTTGCCATGTACATGATGCCGCAGTATGTCATCGGGCCTGACTATTTGGGCATTGCCGGCAACAATCAACGCTTCGCAGTCTTTCACCTTGTGTTGTTCATCCTTGCGAGCGCGACCTTTCTTCGGGCATGGTCATCAGTACAGTTACCGTCGTTGGAGCCACGCTCCGGAACCAGCGACCAGCGTCGTAGCTGGATCTTGCTGGGTGTCGCCGTCTTCATCGCAGTCGGACGATGGCTTCCTGTATTGGTCAATGTCATGGGGGATCGCCCTACCAACGAAACGTACTTGGACAACCCGACAGCGTTTTGGTTGATTGCATTCCTTGACCTCGGCATTGTTGTCCCGGCGGCAGCCTTCACCGCAGTTGCCTTGCGTCAGCATCGAAGCTGGGCTCGACGAAGCGCATACGCGATCATCGGATGGTTCAGCCTCGTGCCCGCTTCGGTGGCCGCTATGGCAATCACCATGGACATCAACAACGATCCACTCAGCACCCGGAGTAACACGATCATGTTGACTACCGCAGCCTTCGTGTTCAGCGTTGCGGCCGCTTTGTTGTTCCGGCCCATGTTTCGAGCCCGGGGTTCATTCCTCGATTCAACTTCGACCCGCAGTATGAGGAGTGCATCATGAGTTTGGGCAAAGTATTTCGACTGCTGTTCGGCGCCATGATGGTGGCCGTTGCGTTCGCCCTCGGAGCCAGCGCACTCATTGCAGGTTCATCGGTCTTGTTCGGAACAGATTCCGATGACTACTTCACGACGCCTCGTGAAACGTTTTCGAGTACGACCTACGCCATCACAACCAAGAGAATCGACCTTGGCCGTCCTGGGCCTCAACATCGCTGGCCGAAAGGGAAAGTTGGAACCGTTCGGATCAAGGCGTCCAGCCAGACTCCGCTCTTTGTTGGTGTCGGACCGGCTCGAGAAGTAGAGGCGTATCTTCAGAACATCGAGCACGATGAGGTCATTGACGTTCGCTACCACCCCTTTGCGACATCGATGAGCCGCCAATTCCGGTCCGGCACCCGCCAGCCCGCCCGGCCTGGCTTACAAACCTTTTGGGTGGCCCAATCAACAGCAGCATCGCCCTCGGCAACAGCTACCCTCACGTGGGATGTTTCTGCTGGCGAGTGGGAGGCGGTCATCATGAATGCAGACGCAACACAGGTCGTCGATGCCCGTGTGTCAGCAGGAGTGAAGATCAATTGGCTTGGTCGGTTTTCGATTGCGACTGGCAGCGTTGCATTGCTCATGTTGGCGGTAGGTATCACGTTGCTGGCAGCGGGTGGGCGACAACAAACGTCATCGTTCCAGTCGGCTCAGGCGACCACCGGGTCTTCGACAGCGACGCTGCGTGCAGGCCAGAGTCCAGTTCAGTTGGTCGGCCATCTCGACCCCAACCTCAGTCGTTGGACCTGGCTCGTGAAGTGGTTCCTCGCAATTCCCCATTTCGTGATTCTTGCGGTGCTGTGGACCGTCTTTGCAGTACTCACCTTGGTTGCAATGGTCGCAATCTTGTTTACGGGGAAATATCCACGATCGATCTTTGATTTCAATGTCGGAGTGCTTCGTTGGAGCTGGCGTGTTGGGTTCTACGCCAACAGCGCTCTCGGAACCGACAAGTACCCTCCATTCACTTTGGCAGATGTTGACTACCCTGCACGCTTAACAATTGCCTACCCCGAAAAACTCTCTCGCGGTTTGGTATTAGTCAAATGGCTGCTCGCCCTTCCACATCTGTTCATCATTGGTTTTCTCACGTCGTCCGCAGCGTGGTCATGGTCGTGGGGAAAGACCGGCGACACCAGTCGATTCTCGCTCGGTGGAGGGCTCATTGGTTTGCTGTCGTTGGTGGCTGGAGTGATTCTGTTGTTCACTGGCCGATATCCAAAGGATCTGTACGACATCATCCTCGGCTTCAACCGATGGGTGTATCGGGTAGCGGCCTATGTCAGCCTCATGACGGACACTTACCCGCCGTTTCGTTTGGATCAAGGTCCAGACGAGCCCTCCGTAGGTGCACCTCCTTCCCCACCTGAGTCGTCTCCTCCGTCTCAACAGCTGGCTACCCCGTCGCGGCAGCTGACAAATTCCTGAGCCGGAATGACCGAAGCTACGGCAAGATCCCTTCTTGTTGCACTGGCGGCCGGACTGCTCCTCGGCCTCGAACGCGAGTGGTCAAAGCGAAACGAACCATCTCCCCGCCCTGCCGGATCACGAACCTTTGCCTTTGCATCCCTCCTGGGTGCACTCGCTCGACTTCATAGCATCACCCTCGTCGGGGTCGCCGTCGCTGTCGTTGCGCTCTTCGGAGTTGCGGGTTACGTGCGCAACGACTCCAACGACGTCGGTTTGACGAGCGAGTTCGCGCTCGTTGCAGCTGTATTCGTTGGATCACTGGCTATTGACGACGAGCGATTGGCAGTACTGGTAGCTGTCGTGTTGGCTGCATTGCTGGCGTCACGGGACCCGTTACATCGATTCGCTCGCGAGTGGCTGACGAAACGCGAAGTTGAAGACACCATTCTGTTCTTTGTGTGCGCGTTTGTGGTGTTGCCGCTTCTCCCCACCGAACCCATCGGCCCGTACAGCGTGTTGAACCCTGCTCAAGTATGGCGAATGGTGGTCCTCGTCGTGGGAGTTGGATTGGTCGGCCATGTTGCCACTCGGTGGGTTGGGTCAACCAAAGGGCTACTGGTCACGGGATTAGCTGGAGGATTTGTTTCCGGTGCCGCTACCACAGCGTCGATGGCTGCGCGGGCGAGAAGGGCCGAAGGTCGAGAACCACGCCGGGCTGCGCTCGGCGGCGCGCTTGCGGCCAGCATCAGCACGATGGTGCAGTTAACGATCGTCGTCGCGTCAACAGACGAGGCGGTGGTCAAGCTGTTGTTGCCCACGTTACTCACCGGCATTGGAACAACGTTCGCTGTGGTCGCGGCCATGAGTTATCCCGAGTTTCGTCGAGTCTCGTCGGAACAAACGACACACCGAACACAGGGTGATGCCGATCAGCCGAAGATGAACCCCGATCAGCCGTCGTTTCGACTGACGACCGCAGTTCTCATATCGGCCGCTATAGCTGTTGTCTTGATTGTCACCGCCTGGGCCTCTGATCGGTTTGGCGTGCGCGGCAGCACCACTGTTGCTGCCATCGCTGGTTTTGCCGACGTTCACGCTGTTTCCATTTCGATGGCCACGTTGGCGAAGCAACGAACCCTCGGAGAACACCAAGCCGTGATCGCAATCGGTGTTGCGCTGCTGGCCAATACCGTCACCAAGTGCATCCTCGCATTTACTGCAGGAGGACGCAGGGTCGGAGCGGAGTTCCTGTTGCTCTTTGTCGTTCCGGGAGTAGTTACTGGAGCAGTGTTCCTGCTCACGGTATGAGGGTCCCGGAAAAAATCAGGGGTCCAGTCACGATTGGCTGGCCTGAGGTACCACCACCGTTGGACACGTTGCGTGGTGAAGAACCTGGTGCGCAACAGACCCGAGCAGAAGACCCATAAACCCACCGTGCCCTCGCTGCCCCACAACCAAAAGATCTGCGCGCTGTGCTTCATGCAAGAGTTCCCGAGAAGGTGACCCCTGGCGAGCGACGCGTTCAACA
>JANMEI010000075.1:0-3936 GCA_031376865.1 Acidimicrobiia bacterium
TTCGAGTGAGGTTTCCATCAGGTTAGGCATTGGCCGCATTGCGCCCTTTGGCCGTTCGCGATCCTTCAGGTACATGTTCAGTGGGCTGGTGAACATGTGGCGCAACTTGGTAATCGGAAGGATCACGAGGAAGGCGGCGAAGCTGAACACATGGGTTAACCAAAACGCCCGGTGCCAACCGAGTTGGTTGGCGGTGTTCGTGAATGCCGCTGAGAGCGGGTACCCGATGAACGCGGTTTGCTCGTGCGACGGGCGACCCACCTGTGCGATCCGCATACCTTCTGCCAAAAAGCCAGAGACACCGAGGACGAGGAACATGATCAGGATCACAGCATCTTCGGGTCGGTTCTTGATACGGATCCGGTAGGGCCGCTGCACATAACGACGCACAATCGCCCAGACAATGCCGGCCACGAAGAGGACACCGAAGAAGTCGCCAAAGAAATTGTGGGTTTGGTAGGTCTTTCCGACCAAGAACTTGAAGTTGAGCGGCATTTGGTGGTCGATTTCCAACAGCGTGGTGACACCAAACAAACCGAGGAACCCGAAGTACATCAGCGAATGCATCAACCCAGCGGCACGATCACGCATGAGCGTTTGCATGTACACGCCGGACCGGAAGTCGCCCATACGCCGTTTGACGTTGTGCTTGTTGGTGCTTCGATCATCTGGTGTGCCCCGTTGCCAGTTCTTCACACGGTTGGCCATCGTGAACCCGCCAAAGAGAAACAGGAGGGGAAGTGCGACGTAAAACGCCAACTCCACCGCGTCAGGGACGTTCCAAAACACCTCGCGACTGACGGGATTATCGGGATGAGCGGTATTGAATGCTCCCGCCACTCCAGAGGCAGCGGTGACCAGAGCCAACCCTCCGCCTATTGCGATGGAAATCTGGGCTGGAGTCGGGCGCCTCGATGATGGTTTGGACTCGGGGCGAGCGGTAGTAGCTGCAGCGGACATAAGAAAGACAGATTAGACCCGACCCCGCCAGAGAGACCGCATCGGGCCGTGATTGCTGTACATCGGTAACTCATCGAAGGGGATGATTTCAGCGTGCGCGTTGGCACAGTCAGGTAGTTTAGAGACGGGGGCAAGTGGGGGCGTTAACCCGGCTGTTTGCGTCCTGTTCTATTCCCGAGACGTCGCACCGCGACACTGGCCCAACAATGAAATCTGCCCTCCCCGTGAGCATGTGCAACCCCTCACGGAACAACATCCACATCACCCCAGACGATCTGGCGCCACCACCGGTCTCGTCATCAAAAGTAGGGGTGTTGCGGTGCACGAGCATTCGAGATTCGTCATTCTGGGGGAAGTGCTTCGGGACTGCGCTTCGTAAGGTCGAACTGACCACACCCCGGGGTTTTTGCTTCGGAGTGTTTTACGGAAGTGAAACCGAATGCATCTGACCAATTCAGATCGAGGCGTCCCTGTGACGACTCTCCATCAAGCGATTGACATCAATCCACAGAATAGCCGAATCCACTTGCTGGGTGCGCCGCTCGACGCCCTCACCATGGGAGAAACTGTGGTGAAGTGTCGTGAGCTGGCCCACTCTGGTGGGATACACCAACACGTTGTGCTGAATGCGGCAAAAGTGGTCACGCTGCAATCAGATGAACGTCTTCGTTCGATCATCGCATCGTGCAGTGTGATCAACGCTGATGGTATGGGTGTGGTGTGGGCTGCTCGATTCCTTGGGTTCAAGGTTCCTGAGCGGGTTGCTGGAATTGACCTGTTTCTGGAGTTGGTCGCGGCGGCCGCTCTTGATGGCGACTCGGTGTACTTCTTGGGTGCCGAAGAAGCGGTTGTCACTCGGACTGTCGAGGTTCTTCAGGCTAAACATCCGACGTTGCGTGTCGCAGGATTTCGCAATGGTTTCTGGAGTGACACCGACGAGCTCATCGAGTCGATCAAAGCTGCCTCACCCACGTATTTGTTTCTGGCGATCCCTAGTCCACGCAAGGAATATTGGCTCAACGAGCACTTGCATGCGTTGCAGGTTCCGTTGGTGATGGGTGTCGGTGGCTCGTTCGATGTCGTCGCTGGCAAAACTTCCCGTGCGCCGAAACTGTTGCAAAAAACCGGACTCGAGTGGACGTGGCGACTCATCCAAGAACCACGCCGAATGTTCAAGCGCTACTTGGTTGGCAACACGGCGTTCATCCGTTTGGTGATCGAAGCACGAAAGCAAAAAGGTCGACGATGAAACCTGCTGTGATTGCTGGTGCACGACCAAACTTCGTCAAGGTTGGCCCCTTACTCAAGGCCTTGCGTCGAGCTGGTATCGATCCCAAGTTGGTCCACACCGGCCAGCACTACGACGAAGCAATGTCAGCGTCGTTTTTCACTGACTTAGACATCCAAAATCCTGACGCCAACCTCGGCATTGGTTCTGGAAGCCATGCCCATCAAACCGCAGCAGTCATGGACGCCTTTGACCAGTGGCTCAACAACAACGATATCGATACGGTGATTGTGGTCGGCGACGTCAACTCGACGTTGGCCTGCACCCTCGTTGCCGTAAAACGAGGCCTTCCGGTCGCCCACGTCGAGGCCGGCCTTCGATCAGGCGATCGAACCATGCCGGAGGAGATCAATCGTATTTTGGTCGACTCGGTTGCTGATTGGTTGCTGACCCCTTCCGCTGACGCAGACGAAAATCTGCGCAACGAGGGTGCCCACGCCTCTCGTATTCAGCGAGTGGGAAACATTATGGTCGACAGCCTGTTTGATGCTCGGGGTCGCCGTCCTGAGGTCACCACGATTGACCGACTCGGTCTCACTGATCAGCCCTATGCGCTCATGACGTTGCATCGGGCGGCACTCGTTGATGACCAAATCAAACTGGCAGAGGTCATCACCGCAATGAACACGCTTAGCGAAACCCTTCCGGTTGTGTTCCCTGTACATCCCCGGACCGCGTCGATGATGAGCGATTTGGGGGTTGCGCTGAGCAGTCGCTTTCATCTGACGGCACCATTGACCTATCTGGACTTTGTTGCTTCGCAAGCTGGCGCCGCAATCGTGCTCACCGACTCTGGTGGCGTGCAAGAAGAGACAACCTGCCTTGGTGTTCGTTGTCTCACGTTGCGTGAATCTACCGAGCGACCCGTCACTGTTACACATGGCACAAACGAAGTAGTTGGCGTCAATCCGCAATTTGCGTTGGAGCGAGCACTCGCCCGTTTGACTGAGCCGGTGTCGGACCGACGTCCCGAATTGTGGGACGGAAACACTGCAGATCGGGTGGTTGCAGCGTTGCAAACCCGACCACAGTTCCAGTAACAGTTTCGCAAACGCTCACCGGTTGCCGCGATTCTCGGCAGCAATAGTGCACACTTCGTCTCCTTTGATGGGGTCAGTTTGACCTCGCCCGACAAGACTGTCGTTCTCCCCGCTTAGCCTGGGATGACCTCCCACAGACTCCCATAGACCTCCCCATGATTTTCCTGATGATTTACGGAAGTATCCAATGAAACAAGTAGTACAGACACTTCGGACCGGCGTGATTGAAGTTGCCGACGTGCCAATTCCCGGTCTGAATGATGGGTGGGTCCTCGTTCGTACAACGGCTTCGGTGATCAGCGCCGGTACCGAGAAAACCAAAATCGACATGGGCAACATGAACTTGTTGCAGAAGGCAAAAGCACGGCCCGATTTGGTTCGTCAGGTGGTCGCAAAGGCGAAGTCAGACGGGTTGGCCAAGACGTTCCGAACGGTTGAAGCCCGACTCGGTGCAGCGTCGCCACTTGGATACTCGAGTGCTGGCGTCGTAGTGGCCGTTGGCGGGCTCGTCAAGGGCATTGCTGTTGGTGACCGGGTTGCGTGTGCCGGAGCTGGTTATGCCAACCATGCAGAATTTGTGGGGGTTCCCGCCAACCTCGTCGCCGTCATTCCTCCCGGTGTCACCGATGAGGCCGCAGCGTTTACCAC
>JANMEI010000641.1:0-12036 GCA_031376865.1 Acidimicrobiia bacterium
GTCGATGATGCTGGCCTGCGGGACAAACTCCAATAGCGCGGTCTTCACCTCTTGGCTGAACATCGCGCCTGAGGAAATGACAGCGAGCAACGACGACAGGTCCCACGACTTTCCGTTGCGCAGGGCGTTTACCATCGGCCGAGCAAATGCGTCACCAACGATCACCATCGTGTTCACTCGCTCACGTTCGACGGTATCAAACAGTTCGATCGGGTCGAGGTTGCGCGATTCGAGCAACACGACGGCGCCGCCCATGAGTTGTGCAGTGAATGCTCCCAACCAGATTCCGGTCCCGTGCATGAGTGGGCAACACGGCATCGACTTGAATTGGATTCCGGCCGATGCCAACGCCCCCACCGTAGCCACAACGTCGGCAACGTCGGCGAACGGAGGTCGTCCCATTTGCGTCGTGCTGATCGACAGAAACACCGGGGCAATAACCCCAACCGGGGACATGACCCCCTTCGGCATTCCCGTTGTTCCTCCGGTGTACAGCATGTACAAGTCATCGGGTTGCCGTTCGATTCGTTCGGCGGGTAGATGCACGTTGATCGCATCTTCGTACCGGATTGCTCCTTCGATCAGCGGAACATCGGGCGCTTGCGGATCGTCGACCTGAATGAGGAGTTTGAGCAACGGGAGCTTGGCCGCTACCCGGGCAACGCGGTCGGCGAGCCCACCGTGAAAAACTACGGCGGCGCAATCTGCGTTATCGAGCAGGTATGCCAACTCGTCGTCGAGGTATCGATAGTTGACGTTGACCGCACACACTCGGTTCTTGAACGCCGCGTACTGCGTCTCAAGATATTCGGGAGAGTTATACAGATACATACCAATCTGCTGGCCCGCACCGATGCCGTGAGCCGCAAGTACCGAGGCCAAACAAGCGGCCCGGTTGTCGTATTGCGCCCACGTCAATCGACGGTTGCCTTGGATAACTGCAGGAAGGTCGGGAATGGTGTCAGCCAACGCTTCGTACACGTCGGCGATCATGATCGGCGCACTCATGCACTGATCGTGCCACACGTGTACCGTCGGAGGTGTGTCAGCGAGCCTTGAGCAGTTCGATTTGTTCGATCCCGGTACTCAGCAATGCCCATTTCCGGGGTATGCCGAGATGCGTGCCAACAGCCCGGTGTTTCGGTCGCCCAAGAATGGGCTGGTCCTCGTCACCACCCACGATCTGTGTGTAGAAGTGCTGCGCGACTGGCAAACCTACAGCTCGGCGTTCATGTCACCCGGTGGCAGCGTTTCGAGTGAAATCGGACGTGAGCTCAAAGCATTGCGCGACGAGCTCGGTGGATACCCTTCGGTGCCAACGATGCTGACTGCTGATCCACCCGCGCACTCCCGCTACCGGAGGTTGGTGTCCAAAGCGTTTACGCCGAAGGCGGTAGCTGCGTATGAGCCCGCTATCAGAGCGATCGCCGAGCGGCTTGCCTCAACACTTGAGCCAGGCCAGCCGGTCGAGTTTGTCGAGCAGTTCGGTGTTCCATTACCGGTTGAGGCAATCGCTGCCGTACTCAATGTTCCCGATGACCGAATTGCCGATTTCAAACGATGGTCCGATTGCACGGTTGCCGGTTTCGGAAGCGTCATCTCGCGAGATGAGCGACTGGCGAACGAACGAGGGATCATCGAGTTCCAGCACTATTTTGCTGATCAACTCCAACAGCGCCAGGCAAAGCCACAGCCAGACTTTTTGACCAATCTTGTCAACGCTCGAATTGAACCGGGCGAACAAGATGAGTCCGGACAGGAGATCGATCCACGGCCACTAGATATGGCTGAATTGTTATCGATCCTGATTCAGCTACTGGTCGCCGGTAACGAGACCACCACCAAACTCTTGACCGAATCCGTTCGACTGCTGGGTGAACATCCTGAAACATGGACCAGGATCGGCAAGGACCACTCCGTGATTTCCTCGGTGACCGAAGAAGCGCTCCGCCTATCCGCTCCTACCCAGGGGATGTTCCGGGTTGTTACTCGCGACACCGTGCTCGGCGATGTGGCGTTAGTCAAAGGTGATCGTGTCATCGTGATGTTTGCGTCGGCCAGCCGAGACGAGACGCTGTTTGCTGATCCCGACCGTTTCGACGTTGATCGCCCTCACTCAGGGGAGCACTTGGCCTTCGGCAAGGGGACGCATTTCTGTTTGGGTGCCAACCTCAGCCGTTTGGAAATGAAGATTGCACTCGAGACGCTGACACATCGATTCTCGTCTGTCTCCCTCGACGACGGCAATACGTTCGCCTATTACCCAAGCTTTATGTTGCGAGGATTGACAGCGCTGCAGGTGACGTTTCGCTAGTTCTTCGGTTTGGGTTCTGCTGGAAGCCCCAACACTCGTTCGCCGATGATGTTGCGTTGAATCTCATCGGACCCACCCGCGATCCGGTATCCCGGTGCACCCAGCACGTGTTCGGTCCACGCGTAGGTTGCCGGTTCCGCGCTGTCTGCGATGAGCTTGGGCCCAAGGATCAGCGATGCGGCATCGCTCACCTTTGACATGCCGGTAGTCCACAGCACTTTACCAAGTGACCCTTCTGGCCCTGGTGTCCCCAAGCGCCGTATATCTGCGGCACGACGGTTGGTGAAACCCTCTATTCGCATGTGGACATACACATCGATCAGCGCGCTTCGTACCGCGTGATCGTGCATCCGGCCCTGAGCAATAGCGGTCTCCAGCAACTGGCTCCATGATCCACCCACATGAGTTCCGGAACCGCCGCCCGAGTGATCTCGTTCGTACCCCAACGTCGTCAGGGCCACCCCCCAACCGTCCCCCACATCTCCGAGCCGTGCCGTATCGGGAACGCGCACGTCGGTGAAGAACACTTCGTTGAATGACGTGCCGCCGCTCATCTGTTTGATTGGTCGTATCTCGATCCCTGGCAAGTTCATGGGGAGCAAAAAGGCCGTCATCCCTCTATGTTTAGCGACCGACGTGTCGGACCGAGCGATCAGCTCACCCCATTGCGCAAACTGAGCGCCTGAGCTCCATACCTTTTGGCCGTTGATGACCCATTCGTCACCATCTTGTTTCGCCTGACAACTCAGGCTGGCCAGGTCTGACCCGGCCCCAGGTTCCGAGAACAGTTGACACACCAAATCTGCTGCGCTGAGAAAGCGAGCGACGTGCTGTTCCCGTTGATACGGCGTTCCGTACTTTGCGACGGTCGGCGCAATCAATCCGGTCGTGACACTAAAAGTTTCGTGCGATTGAGGGACGACATACTCACGCTCCAACTTGCTGAATGCCTTTGCATGCTGCGCCGAGAGTCCGAGCCCGCCAAACTCGCTGGGCCAGGTGATGGCGTGATAACCAGCCGTCGCTTTGAGTTGTTGCCAACGTTGCAGGTGTTCGAGGAGCTCACGTTCTTCGTCGTGGGTCAACGAGTGGAATACCGAAACGCTGAAGTGCTCATCGGAACCCGTGGACTCGGACCGACGGGTACCGTTGTTTGCCAACCAAGACGATGCCTTGTCGCTGAACTGTTGAACAGATATTTCTGCTGACATAGCGCCATCGTATGGTGGGTCACGTCTGTAGTGTTTCATCATGAACGGTGTCTCATCATGAACGGAGCCAACCTACCTGTGACGCCATCGTCTGGATTCGTGCACTTCGCCCGAGATGAGATGCAATCAGTTGCCGAGTTGCTGGCCGCAGACACGTTCGACGTGCCGGCCCCGCTCTTGGAGCATCGGCCATCAACACTCGGATCGGCCAACGTCGACGCAGCCGTGTACACCTCTGAGGCAATTCATGCCCTCGAAGTTGAACGGATGTGGAAACGGGTATGGCAGTGGGCGTGCCGGGTCGAGCAGCTCGCCAAGATTGGCGACCACGTCGTCTATGACATTGCCCACCTGTCGGTGATCATCGTTCGAGTGCACGAAGGGTCAGGCCCGGATGCCATTCAAGGATTTGAGAATTCGTGTCGGCATCGAGGCACACAACTTCGCGTTGATGACGGCAACGTGCCATCCTTTCGATGCCCGTTCCATGGCTGGACGTGGAACCTCGACGGATCACTCGCTTGGATTCCGTGCGAGTGGGACTTTCCCGGGGTAACGGAAGATCGAGCAGCATTCGCTCTCCCCCGGGTGCGAACTGACACCTGGGGAGGATTCGTGTTTGTGAATTTTGATCACGAGGCCGAACCGCTCAGCGCTTATCTCGAGAACATCCCTGATCACTTTGCTCACTTCTCGTTAGAGCATCGGTTCACCGCGGTTCATGTGCAACGAGTGATGCCCGCCAACTGGAAAGTGGTGATGGGGGCATTCATTGAGTCGTATCACTCGATTGCCACGCATCCGCAGATTTTGCCCTTCACTGGCGATGCCAACACCCAGTACGACATTTACGACAAGCACTCGCGCATGATCACCCCGTTCGCCGTGGCATCACCACACATCGGCGGCAAGCACTACGAGCAACTGGAGATCACCAAAGCGCTCGCCCGCTACTCCGGACAGGACGACGCAGCTGTGTCGCTTCCCGCTGGGCTAACGGCACGCCAGCATGCAGCCGCGTCGTCGCGTCGACGACTTGGATCCTTTGGAGCAGATCTGACAACGGTGTGCGATGCGCTCATGGTTGACGCTATTGAATACTTCGTGTTTCCCAACTTTGCCCCGTGGGCTGCATACGGATCACCGTTGCAATATCGCTTTCGACCCAATGGAAACGACGTCAACACCGCCATCATGGATGTGGTGCTCCTGATGCCGTGCGGTGAGCATCGGCCACCCGCCGCCAAAACCCAGTATCTCGCTGCCGATCAGTCGTGGACCGCGGCACCGCAACTCGGCGGGCTGGGCGCCGTGTTTGACCAAGACAGCGCCAACCTGTCACGGGTGCAGCGCGGGCTTCGAGCAACAAGCAAACCCACCGTGACCTTGGGCGAGTATCAGGAAGCGCGCATACGACATTTCCACCAGACGCTGGCGAGCTATCTCACAGTCGACTGACCGTAGTTGCCTACCCACACTGGTCGTAATTGACGTTCCATGTTCGCTTCGACCCTGTCTGGTAATCGCTCTCACTCAGCGGCCCCGTTGATTCGGCTACCTTGGTTAAGACGTCAAGCGGTACGTTTTTACTCGACACGCTCACAGCGATACCAGGTTGTTCGTTCCACTCGAGGAGTTGTTCGTTTCGGAATTCTGATTTTCCAATGTACGCACGCTTACCTCGCACGGTCGTTTTGGTGACTACCTTCGCTGCGACAACTACCGGTCCGACCTTGGCGTCAAAATATGCCGGCCCGACCGCTTTGACGTCGAAGTGGATCGAGTCGTCACCCTTACAGCCGATTTGGTACGTCACTCGGTTGACACCGAAGGAGTAGTCCTTTTCGAAGCCTGCAAACAAAGTTGTATAGCCCTGCGGGTTCTTCGAAATCGTTAAGGGAAGTTTCTGATCGCCGGTAACAATGACGCTCTTTATGAAAGCTGTGACATCTGATGTGGTGAGCTTGGGACCTGCAACGACGACGATTGTCGTGGCGTTTTCTGTCCATAACACAGAGGGATTTCCCTCCCGCATCACCACCACTGCCCGGTTACCTCTCACATCGACTTGATCTGAACCTTGTTCGATCGCTTTCGAGATCCCGTCCTTGTCTTCTGGTTCTTCGGGTGTGGCAGCTACTCGGTACTCCGAACTGGCGTCGGGCGAACGAAGCACGACCAGGTACTTACCCGTCCACTTTTTCGCGATCCGATCGCGGTAGTCATCGGTCGCGTCTCCGATGAGGTAGCCCTTCGGAACAAACGAGGGCAAAAAACGCAGCCGCCCGCCGGAGGAAACAGTTGTCGTCTTAGGGGTGGTCTTAGGGGTGGTCTTGGGGGCGGTGGTCTTGGGGGCGGTGGTCTTGGGGGCGGTGGTCTTGGGTGTCGTCTTCTTGGCCGCCCCTGAAGCGGGGTTCGCAACGATCAACGCACCCACGACCAGCGCGCTGGCGAAGAGTGCAGTTGATACACGGGAATTCACACGAGTTGGGTTGTTCACAGCCTTTAGACTACCCATCAGCACAGAAAAGTTCCCGATGAGAACTATTCGTTACCGAATGAGTCGATTTCCCTCAAATCGGTAAAGATGTGGACCTACGAATCGCTAGGCGACTCTGCCGACAGGTTCATCGACGGGAGACAAGATGCCAGAATTTACGTCGTATACCGCTCCCCACACGACAATTTCCGGCGGCAAAAACACGCAAGCAGCCACTCGCGCCACATCGGCTCGGACACTTTCTACTTCTTCTTCGAACGGAAAAAATTCCATCGTTGGACGATTCCCCGACAGCGCTTCGACTCGATCGGAAATTTGCTCGTTGCTGATGCGATGCAGCCCACAGCCGGTGTGGTGAATGACAACGATCTCTCGAGTACCCAACGCGTTGGTTGACAAAATCAACGAGCGCAGTGCGTCGTCGGTGGCACGACCACCGGCGTTTCTGAGCAAATGAGAGTCGCCGATATTGAGCCCCAGCAAGCGAAACAGATCAAGACGAGCATCCATGCAGGTCAACACCACGACGTGTCGAGCTGGCTGTGCGGTGTGCTGGTCTGGCACAAACGATGAGGTGTACGTCGTGGCTGCCTGCAAAATGGCGTCTCGCTCCATGGCGACGCCAGTGTAGTTGGGGCACCACCGAGCTCAACGCGAAACCCTCGGTCGTCGGTCAAGTGTGCCCCAACACCACCAAGTCATCGCGGTGCACCATAACCCCTGCGCCGTCTTCGGAGAGTTCGCTCAGCCGACGCCCCGCTGACCGTCCTGCATCGGCCGAGTTGTAGCGAACCAGGCCCCTGGCCAACACCGTACCGTCTAGCCCAACAATATCGACCGCATCGCCTTCGCTGAAGTCGCCGATAACCTTGACCACACCAGCGGGCAAGAGCGACACATTGCGGTGGACAAGAGCGCTTTGTGCACCGTCGTCAACTACGAGGGATCCAGACGACTCGACAGCAAAACCGATCCACAACTTTCGGGCGGTGAGCCCTCTATCGTGGGCGGCGACCTCGGTCCCAACTGATACCCCAGCGACAGCATCGACGAGAACGTTGTCTCGCTGAGCATTGGCGATCACGGCACGAACCCCAGACATCGAGGCCATCCGTGCGGCGTGAAGCTTTGATCGCATACCACCACTCCCGCGAGTAGTTCCGGTCCCTCGTGCCAGCGCCTCGACTTCGGGGGTTACAGCGTCGAGACGTTCGATAAGCGTCGCATTTGGGTTACTCCGTGGATCATCTGTGTACAGACCATTCATGTCGGTAAGCAACACCATCACATCGGCGTTTACGAGGTGTGCAACCAAGGCGGCGATTCGGTCGTTGTCACCGAAGCGAAGCTCGTCATCGGCCAACGCATCGTTCTCGTTCACGACCGGCACTACGCCGAGTTCCAGCAATCGCTGAAACGTGTTCCGAGCATGCAGGTACTGGGTACGATCAAAGAAATCGTGAGGAGTGAGCAACGCTTGCCCTGATACCAAGCCAACTGCGGCAAAGGAATCGTCCCACGCCCGCATCAACCGAGATTGACCAACCGCGGACACTGCTTGTTTCGTGAGCACATCGCCGGGACGACCCATACCGAGAGCTTGCAAACCAGCGGCAACTGCGCCGGAGGACACCACCACCACTCGGTGGCCGTCCGCTCTCAGACGAGCAACCTGCTGAGTGATGTGCTCGATGATCCCGAGCGCGAGAACGCCGGTGTCTGAGGTGATCGACGACGTCCCAATTTTGACCACAACAATGCTCATCGGGCGATACTCACTAATCGAACTCGAACTCGAAGTCTCGGACTCGGTGGATATCGCGTGGCTTGGCTCGGGCCCGAGCCAACGCCCGGTCAACACCCAAGGTTTTCAATTGGGCATGAACGTGAGCGAGGGCCTGATGATTGTTGATGTCAGATACGGCAACAGCACGCTCAGCGGATCGCCCAATGACCGTCCAGATTGCGTCGTCGCCGCGTTCGATGCGGACTCCTTGTTCGTCTGGGCGATGCACCACGTAGGTGGCCGCTTCTGGCTCTTCGGCACGAGCTTGCGCAACGAGTGGAGCTAAGGCAATCAGGACATCGCGCACACCAAAACCCATGATGGACGAGATACAAATTTCGGGTGCGTCGGGAAGCAGCGTCAGCAAATCCTCGCGGGTCTCACCCACCCCGCCGATGGCGTCGAGTTTGGTTCCAATCACCAAGCGGGGCCGCGCCAGCAAGTTGGGTTGGTACGCGCCTAACTCTTCTAACAGGATCGATTCCTGTTTAGCGGGCGGGAGATCATCACCGGCAGACAGATCGACCAGAACCAAAAGAACCCGGGCTCGTTCGACGTGACGAAGGAATTGATGCCCAAGACCTCGGCCTTCTGATGCACCCTCAATCAATCCTGGGATGTCAGCCATCACAAACTCAAAATCGCCCCTCGGGTCGAGCGGCGTACCAAATCGTTCGAGGCGGACCACGCCAAGATGGGGTTCCAATGTAGTGAACGGGTAGTCGGCCACTTTGGGCTTTGCCGCTGACACCGTTGAGATAAACGTTGACTTGCCTGCATTAGGAAATCCAACGAGCGCAACATCGGCCATCAACTTCAACTCGAGGTTGACCCAACGTTCCTCACCGAGTTCGCCTTGTTCGGCAAAATCGGGGGCTCGGCGTCGATTGGACAGGAAACTTGCGTTACCACGTCCACCACGCCCGCCACGCGCAGCCAACCATTTATGTCCTTCGGCGGCAAGATCGGCCAGTACTCGGCCGTTACGTTCGCTCACGACGGTTCCAACCGGAACATGCACGGTCAGATCCGTGCCGCCCCGACCATGGGCCTCTTTGCCTCGGCCGTGGGTGCCGTCGTCGCTACGACGAAATGGGTGATCACGAAAGCCAATGAGTGATGCGATGTTGCGATCAGCAACCAGCCACACATCACCGCCGGATCCTCCGTTGCCGCCGTCCGGACCGCCTTTGGGCACAAACGGCTCTCGTCGGGTGGAGACAGCGCCAGCACCGCCGTCGCCGCCTTTGACATGCAACTGGGATTCGTCAACGAAAGACATAGGAAACTGCTTCTACTGGGTTTCTACCGGGGCTGCTTGGTACTCCAAATGGAGGACGGACGCGAAACGAGACCGGTCACTGCACACAGCAGAGAACCGGCCTCGACCGAAAACTGCCGATCAGGCAGGAAGAACGCTGACGAGCTTGCGACCTCGACGTTCGCCGAACTGCACGACGCCGTCAGAAAGAGCGAACAGGGTGTCATCAGAGCCCTTGCCGACATTGTCACCGGGATGTACCACGGTGCCACGTTGACGGATGATGATGCCACCTGCTTTGATGACCTGGCCGCCGTAGACCTTGACGCCGAGGCGCTGGGCATTGGAATCACGGCCGTTGCGGGTTGAGCCGCCACCTTTGGTTTTTGACATGTGGGTGTCTCCTTAACGGGCCGGGATCAGGCGCTGATGCCGGTTACTTCAATGACGGTGTACTGCTGGCGGTGACCCCAACGCTTGCGGGCTCGAGCCTTCGCCTTGTACATGAAGCCGACGATCTTCTCGCCTTTGACTTCACCTACAACCTTGACCGACACCTTGGCTGAGGTAAGCGCTGTCTTTTGGGCAACAACAGTGTCCCCATCGACAAGCATCAGCGGGCTGAAGGTCACGGTATCGCCTACGGCGGCTCCGAGCTTTTCAACCTGCAAGGTCTGGCCTTGGGTGACTTTGTACTGCTTGCCACCGGTCTTGATCACTGCGTACATAAGGTGAACACACTACACCAGGACTGCAGGTGCGGATGGCTACTCGGTGAGGACCGACGGATCAAACACGAATCCTCGGCCATGACACGTTGGGCAGACGTCGGAGAGCGCTTCAATCAGCCCTTCGGAGATTCGTTTACGTGTCATTTCAACTAATCCCAGTTCAGAGATGTCAAACACCTGGGTTCGAGTTTTATCTTTGGACAACTCATCGCGAAAGTGCGACATGACTGCAGCACGGTTTGGTTTGATCTCCATGTCGATGAAATCGATCACGATGATGCCGCCGATGTCACGCAACCGAAGCTGGCGTGCGATTTCCGTGGCTGCTTCGAGATTGTTACGAAAGACCGTTTCTTCTAACGAAGTGCTGCCTACGTTTTTGCCGGTGTTGACGTCGATCACCGTCAGCGCTTCGGTGCGTTCAATGATGATGGAGCCACCCGAGGGAAGCCACACTTTTCGATCGATCGCCTTATGCAATTGTTCGTGCACATGGAATTGCTCAAATACCGGAAGCGGCTCGAGCGCCCGGTCGAAAAAGATGATGCGGTCAGCTAGATCCGGGGTGATGACCTCGACGTATTGGCGGACTTCGTCGTACACGCTTCGGTCATCAATGATGACTTTTTGATAGTTGTCCGAGAATTCCTCGCGGATAATCCGCACCGCCAAGTTGGGCTCTCGATGCAACAAAGCAGGCCCGCGAAGTTTTGCTGCCTTCGCCGCGATGCGGTCCCATTCAGCAACCAACATTTGTACATCGCGACGAAGCTCGTCAGCGTCGGCACCCGCCGCCGCAGTTCGCACAATGATGCCGTGATGCGACGGCTTCACTTCGTCGAGAACGCCCCGCAATCGTTTCCGTTCGTCATCGGGTAATCGTTTCGAAATACCGTACGTCGACGAGTTGGGAACCAACACCACAAACCGTCCGGCAATGCTGACATCTTGTGTGAGCCGAGCGCCTTTGGAACCAATGGGATTCTTGGTGACCTGGCAAATCACTAACTGGCCGTTCTTGAGCAGCTCTTCAATGCGGACCTGTTTGCCCTCCGCAACAGCATCGACGTCCGAACGATCAAACTGCACATCGCCGCGGTACAGCACTGCGTTTTTAGGTGTTGCGATGTCGACAAATGCCGCCTCCATTCCAGGAAGCACGTTTTGCACTCGACCGAAGTAGATGTTGCCATGAATTTGACCGGCGTCATCCTCAGCATGACTCACGTAGTGCTCGATCAGCGTGCGACCTTCAAGCACCGCGATCTGCGTGACATTCGGCTGAACGTGCACACACATGGTGTATTCGAATTTGACCAACGATCGATTGCGGGTACGCCCGTCACGAGGACCCGATCGGCGGTTGCGATTTCGTCCTGCCGATCGTTCGGAAGTGCGCTCACCATTTCGTTCAACGGCAGCGTCACCAGTACCTTCAATTTTTCGTTCGCTCTTCGGTTCAGCAAGCTGATCACTCGGTTGTTCAGTCGCTTTGTCGTTAGCCGACTTAACGCGTTGCGTGTCCTGTTGAGGGCGAGGTTGTTTCGGGCGAGGCGGCCGTGGTGGACGAGGAGGCCGAGCAGTTGATGATGACAACGTTGACTCGTCCCCCGAAACGGGTTCGTGCTCGCTGGCTCCGGGAGGCTGACCCTCCCATGGCAAGTCCGGAAGATCTGGTTGACCAGCCAGGTCTGTTGACTGAGCTTGGGTAGCTGCATCGCCAACTCGCGGTGCACTGCCTGATCGGGTTCGCCCTTTGCCGCCACGGTTGCCCCGCCGACGCCGGTTGGGCCGAGAATCGCCCGTCCCGCTGCCCGAATCGGGAGACCCCTGCGATTTCCCCAGAGATTCCCCGGCCGGATTTCCGACAGGTGCGGCGTCGAAATGGTTGGCTGGGTCGCGTTCGTTTGGCATTCGGTGAGTGGTCCTTGACGGACAGGCTAGCGAAAGCGACGCATTTCAACTGACAACACCAAACCAAGCGCGGCAAAGGACGTCAGAGTGGATGATCCTCCGTACGACAAAAATGGCAGCGGGATGCCGGTAATCGGCATGATTCCCATCGTCATGCCGACGTTTTGGAAAATGTGGAACATGATGAGCGCAAAAACACCCACACAGATCAACGTGCCACCAGCGTCGCGTGCGCTGGCGGCAGCGCGCCAAATGCGCGACACCATGATGGCGAAAACCAAAAGTGCGAACGCACAGCCAATCAACCCGAGTTGCTCAC
>JANMEI010000663.1:0-3061 GCA_031376865.1 Acidimicrobiia bacterium
CTGCTGAGAAGCCGTCGGGCGGTGCGAGTCAGTGTGTTGGCTCAGTCCCTTGCCGTGAGCGAAATGACGATTCGTCGAGACCTCGACCTGCTCGCTGACGCCGGCATGTTGGACAAGGTTCATGGCGGAGCCACGCTGCGCCCGAGCAGCAGCAACGAAGAACCAGGGTTCGACATCAAGGTCAGCCGGAACCAACCGGAAAAGGGCTCTATCGCCGACGCTGCGGTCGGGCTGGTCACGGCCGGGACTGCGATTGGGATTGGCGCTGGAACGACAACCTGGCGTCTCGCGCAACTTCTCGATACCGTCGCAGATCTCGTCATTGTGACCAACTCTGTTCGGATCGCGGATGCGCTTGAGCGTCCGCAACGAACCGATCGGACCGTCATTTTGACCGGAGGGGTCCGCACCCCGTCAGACGCGCTGGTCGGTCCTATTGCCGAGCAAACACTTCGAACTTTGCACCTGGACTCGGTGTTTCTTGGTACCCACGGCATGAGCGCACGTTCCGGGTTTACCAGTCCAAACTTGGCAGAGGCCGAAACCAACCGAGTGTTTGTCGGGGCAGGAGAGCGGTTGATCATGTTGGCGGATCACACCAAATGGAACGTGCTCGGCCTCAGTTCGTTCGCAGAGCTATCGGCACCGACCACCCTGATCAGCGATGCGCGACTTGAACTGAAGGCGCGCGAAGCGTTTCGCGAGCAGGGAACAGACGTGCAGCTAGTCGGAACGAAGCGAAACTCGTGATCAGGCAAACAAACGTCCTTTACAACGAGTCGGTTTGTCAGCAACAATAAGCGCCACTTAGTCGGATTTACCGTTGCGACATAAGTTGTCGTTGTTGGTTGACCGCTACTCACCACCAAACTCCGAGGAGATCTCCCCATGAAACGCGCAATCGGCGCGGCAGTTGCTGCTGTCGCTCTCACCGGGTTGGTCCTGCCAAGTGCAGTCGCCCAAGATGCAACCACCACTTCGGCTCCGGCTCCGACCACATTGCCCGCCCGTGGCGACGCCGACCTCGTCATCTGGGCCGACGCCAGCAAGACCCCGGTGATCCGACCCCTCGCCGAGAAAGCAGCGGCGGCAGAAGGATTGAAGATCGTTGTCCAGGAGTTGAAAGGCGAAGAGATTAAAGATCAGTTGAAGATTGCTGCTCCTGCCGGCAAAGGTCCCGACATTGTTGTGGGCGCCCACGACTGGCTTGGCGAACTGGCCACGTCGGGCATCGTTGCGCCGATCGACCTCGGCGCCAAGGCAAAGGACTTTTCCTCGGTCTCGGTCAAGGCGTTTACCTACAACGGCAAGGTGTACGGACTGCCGTATGCGGTGGAGAACATCGGTTTGATCCGGAACACCAAGTTGGTGCCGAAGGCCCCGAAGACCATGCAGGAAGTTGAGTCAACTGCGCTTGCGTTGAAGAAGGCCAAGAAGGTTGATATTGCGCTGGCTATGCAGCAAAACGGCACCGCCGATCCATATCACAACTACCCGTTCTTCAGCGCATTCGGTGGATATGTGTTCAAGCAAGATGCTACGGGCACGTACGATCCCAACAATGTTGGCATCGACTCCAAAGGTGGCCTTGAAGCGGCTAAGCAGATGCGTAAATGGGTCGACTCGGGCTTCATCGATCCGGCTATCACCTACGACGTCATGATCAAATCATTCGCTGAGGGCAAGGCCGCCTATGCAATCACCGGCCCGTGGGCAGTCAATGATGACACCAAGGGGTTCAAGGTCAAGGGCACGCCTTATGTTGTTGAACCGATCCCTCCAGCGAAGCCCGGAATCAAGCCCGCAGTGTTTGTAGGTGTACAGGGTTTCATGGTGAGCTCGTTCTCCAAGAACCAAGCAGTGGCGACCACCTTCTTGAAGACCTACATGGGTTCAAAAGAAGCACAGCTCGCCCTGTTCAAAAAAGGTGGCCGACCACCAGCACTAACCGCTGCATTTCAGGATCCATCGGTACAAGCAGACAAAGATGTCAAGGGCTTCGGCGCAGCGGCGCTCAATGGTCAACCGACTCCGGCCATTCCGGCAATGGGTGCAGTTTGGGATGACTGGACTGCTGCGTACCAGCTGATCTTCACGAAGCAGGGCACTCCAGAGCAGGCCATGAAGGATGCCGCAGTCAAGATCCGCGCCAAGATCGCTGCCAAGAAGTAGCCCCTCACGGAGCTTCACCAGTTAAAGGTGTGGCTCACACGTGCAAATGACCCTCAGTTTTCGAAGGAAACCTGAGGGTCGTTTTGTATACCTACAGATGTTTTGCACTACTGCTGAGAGTTTGCACCCCCTACTAATCGCTTTACATTGAGGAATGAATGGCCGCCACCGTTTCTGCCCCGTCACGACAAGTACCTCTTTGGGGCACGTTGCTCCGAATGTTGTTTCTTGCTGTTGTTAACGCGCTGGCCCTGTGGTCGGCCATCACGCTTGCCGCTGATGGTCAGTGGACTTACTTCGTGATGGTTGTCATTGCAACGGCAATTATCGACATCGCCTTCAGTACCAAGCGCGTCATTCCGCTGAAGTACCTCGCACCTGGCCTCATCTTGATGCTGATCTTTCAGCTCTACCCGGTGAGCCGAACGATCACGACGTCGTTTACGAACTATGGCAGCGGTAATTTGCTTTCCAAAGAACAGGCCGTCGCCAGAATCATCACAGGATCACGAGAAATCACCGACGAATCGCCGCGGTTCGCCATGCAGATCTTGCAGGGACCGACTGGTGACATTCATCTACTGCTCACGGATCCAAACACCAGCGAACAATTCCTCGCCACCAAAACGGAGTTCACCCCTCTGGCATCCCTGGCCGAGTCCGTCAAAAAGGACGAGTTCGACAACATCGAATCGGTAAATGGGTATCGGCGGCTGAGATTGAAAGACATCGGGGCGGTACAGGGGCAACTCGATTCGTTTGTTGCCAATACGGACAAAGGAACTGTGCGTCCAACCTCAGCCGACGAGGCCGTCGTCAGCACCGAGCGTTACCGCTACGACCAGAACAAAGAACAATTCGTCGACCTGGTGTCAGGCGAAGTCTTCGT
>JANMEI010000680.1:0-1051 GCA_031376865.1 Acidimicrobiia bacterium
GAAGAATTTGCACGACCAATCCTCTTGGCCGACGATGATGAAGACGATCGTTTCCTTGCGTGTGAAGCAATGGAAGCGAGCAAACTTCGCAACCCACTCGTAATGGTCAACGATGGCGCTTACCTGCTCGAAGCTCTTCGCGGAGAAGGTAAGTATGCAGGCAATGCTGTCGACCCAGTTCTCATCCTTCTCGACCTCAATATGCCCCGCGTTGATGGCCGCGAGGCGTTGCGCATGATCAAGACCGACCCGAACCTTGCTCATATCCCGGTGGTCATCATGACCACTTCAAAGTCCGAAGAAGACATGTTACGAACCACCGGTCTGGGTGCATCAGCATTCATCACCAAACCTGTTTCATTCACTGGCCTGGTCGAAGTCATGCAACAACTTCCGCAGTACTGGATGGAAATTGTGGAGGTTCCATCGCAATGATCAACCTGCGCGTGCTCCTTGTGGAGGACGACGACGATGACCGAGTCTTAGCCGTTGCCTGCCTCACCGAGATTCCAGGAACAACCTCTGTTGTTACCTGGGTAACAAGCGCGCAAGCTGGAATCGAAGCAATTCACACCGGCGGCTATGACATAGCCCTCTTGGACTATCACCTCGGCGCACAGACAGGGCTCGATATCCTCAAGGCAGTCCAAGGAACTTCTATTCCGTGCATTCTGCTCACCGGACAACGCAATCTCGATACCGACATTGCCGCCATGGAAGCGGGCGCGTCGGACTACATCGTCAAGCAAGACCTCGATGCCGACCTGTTGGGCCGTTCGATTCGCTATGCGCTTGAGCGCTCCGAACATCTTCGATCACTCGAAGAAACTCGGGCACGACTCGCCTACGAAGCGCTCCACGATCCATTGACTGGCTTGGCAAATCGATCCCTTTTCGTGCAACGTGCTGAGCAGGTGTTGCATCATCACGACATCACACCGGGCCAAACCGCACCCGCAGTATTGTTCCTCGATCTTGACAACTTCAAAGACGTCAACGATTCCAAGGGACACCTGGCGGGCGACAAAGTCCTCATCGAAATTGCTCACCG
>JANMEI010000685.1:0-4298 GCA_031376865.1 Acidimicrobiia bacterium
ACTTGCGCTGCCTGCACCGACATCAAGGATTGATACGCACGAATCGACCGGGAAGGTCTGTATGAAACCAGCCAAGGTCGGAAACATATCAGCCATAAAAATGGATGCCTGAGCGTCAATCGCTTCTTGAAGGAGTTCAAAATCCGGTGAATCTTGATTCCAAGCCGCCACCTGATAGCGATGTTCGGCTTTCTCCCGGAGCAACAAGAGCTGTGCGTTGTTTAGCATCTTGACCATTTCTACGGTGACAACACGGACTGATTGATCCTGCTGTTGGTCCATCTCATGTTAGCGCTGCGGCGTCGCAAATTTGGTGTCTCCGCTGCTTGATTCGCTTGGCTGTATCCACCCTTCATTTCCGTTGGGGGACTGGAGGGTTGCGTTGAATCATCGGTATCTGCGCCATTGCCCCAAGTCGGCTGGGAGGCGGTCCATAGCGACCGCGAATGGAATCAAGTAGCCCAAGCGCCATTCCTAGGCTTTGTTTGAGATGGTGGTTTCTCGTTGCTGTTGGTCCTGTTGCTGCTCGTGTGAGTTCAAGGCCGACGCGAACAACACTGGTCACGACGAGGCCGATTGGGAACTTTCCCGACATCGTCCGTGCCGCTAGAACTTCGTTGCGGATGAGCAGGTACCCGTGGGCACCGCTTCTTTTGGTCTTGCCGCTTTCCTGTAGCGCGACTACCTCGTTCGCAATCACCACTCGTTTGCCGAGTTGATGGGCTTTCAGACAGAACAGGAGGTCCTCTCCGTACAGAAAGGTCCTTTCGTCAAATCCCCCGATGGCCTCGAACACAGCTCGATCAATAGCTAAACACGAGCCATCAGCCCAGGTCGTATCGCTGATCCCGTGGGTGTCTGGAGGTTGAGCAACATGTGGGACAACACGATGCCGTGCCCAACCCCATCGGCTATTCCAGGTGCCGCCCAACCAAGTCTCGTGTCCCGTCTGGATTTGAGGAGCGGCGACCCCAATGGTCGGATCTAAAACAGCGGAAACGAGCGCAAAAAGCGAACCTCGTCCCAGGGTGACGTCACTGGTAAGCACAAGGATGATCTGACAGTGCGAAGGTTGCTGTCGAACGGCTTCATTGATCGCAGTCGAATAGCCTACGTTCGAGCCGAACCGGATAGTCCGGTCGACATTTGGTTCGTTCAGCTCGACAATTTCTCGACCATCGGGATTCTCAGCCACAATTATCGAGGCATCGAGGCCATCGGAATGGAGCTGATGGAGTGCTTCAGTTAGTCCGTCTGACAACGCACGCGATCCAAGTCGAAGAACAACCACACCAACGGGTGGTACCTTGCCAGGGTCTATCGCCTTCGCACTCAGCACCTTGAGACTGTAGAGGCCGCTCGATCGTTGCATGCGAACCTGGCCCAGCTGTATCGGCGTAACCTGGGCAAATGCGACGTTGGGTGATTCGGGTGTTTCCGATTGGATCCCTACTGCTTGTGTTGTTGACCGGTGTCCTTCACGCCCGGTTTTCTGATGTCACGTACCGGTTTGGCTCACAGAAGAGTCTGTTCGCTTACGGGTTACTTGGAGCGCTGCACGTGTCGGTTGCTGCGATCGCAGGAATTCCGGACGAATCAGATGATGTGCAGCCAGCGCTACTTCGAGTAGTTGTAGCAGCCGGTATCGCCACAGGGTTGTGGTTGCTCCTTCAAGCGATCTTCCCCGGGTTACTTCCCCGGCGAGTCATTCTGTCAAACGCAGTGCTGCAACCGGTGTGGTCATGTGTCTGCGCCAACGTGGTGATCCGCCAACAACGCCAGCAACAACTCAATGAGCGAGTCTGTGCAGTTGTCTCAGTCCGCGACGAACAAAGCCTCCGTTGGGACTGCGAACGAGACTTTCCACTTCCTGAGCGGTCGTTTCAACTGATTGACTCTGTCACTGTCGATGACATCTTTGGGCTTACGTCAGCGGCGGCGATACACGAGCTACTAGCGACCGATCAACCAACGTTGGTCGTACTCTCCGACGACGCTGCCGCCATCCCTCGCGTTGTCGACGCCGTCACTCTCCTGCATCGCAGCGGGGTCAAGGTGCGAACATTGGCCCAGTTCTACGAGGAGTATCTGGGCAAGGAGTCACTCTCTGAACTGACCAAGATGGCCATGTTGTTTGACGTTCGGACCATGCATCACGCCACGTACCGCCGCACGAAACGAGTGATTGATGTCATTGGTGCAACGATCGGGCTAGTTGTTGCAGCAGTTGCAATTCCGTTCGTGTTGATTGGAAATGCATTCGGAAATCGTGGGCAGCTTTTCTACTCGCAGCAACGGGTGGGTCAAGAAGGTGTGCCATTTCAGATTCTCAAGTTCCGCACCATGGTTGAGTCCGCAAACCAGGGTGCCATGGAGTGGACCGCTCCCGATGATCCGCGCATTACGCCGTTTGGTAGCGTGCTTCGTCGGGCGCACCTTGACGAGTTGCCACAATTTGTCAACGTGCTTCGCGGCGAGCTGTCGTTGGTTGGCCCTCGACCCGAACAACCACACTACGTCGACGAGTTAATTCAAAAAGAAGCCGCTTACGACCTTCGTCACTTGGTTACTCCAGGCATCACCGGGTGGGCGCAAATAAAACACCGCTATGCCGCAACCGAAGCCGAGGCAATTGAGAAGTTGCAATACGATCTGTTCTACTTGCGGCATCAGTCACTGTCGTTAGATCTTCGCATTCTCAGCCGAACAGCTCGGTCGGTTGTCAGACGACATGGCCGATGACAGGAACCAAGCCGCTCAACATTCTTCACGTCATTACCAAACTCGACGTCGGAGGGGCACAAACGGTCGTTGGTGAACTAGTACGTAAACAGATTAAATCAGGCCACCGTGTCGCTGTCGCAACCGGAGCTGTACACGCTGAAGCGTTGGTGCCAACGATCAACGATGTCAGCGTAAACGTCGTTGCGTCGCTGGTTCATCCGCTGTCGCCGTCACGTGACCGTTTGGCTGTCCGTCAGCTTGTTGCACTCATGAAGGACCAACAGTTTGATGTCATACACACTCATTCGTCCAAGGGTGGATTGCTTGGCCGCATTGCGGCGCACAGATGCGCAATCCCATCTGTGTACACCGCGCACGGATGGCCCTTCCAACCAGGGGCACCAGGTTCGCAACGAGTGCAATCACTTATTGGTGAATGGGTGGGGGCACGATTCGGAAACGAAGTCGTTTGTCTGAATCAGGGTGAATTAAAACTTGCTGCTCGATTTCGTGTTGGCTCTATCAATCATCGTCACGTGATCTACAACGGAATCGCAGATGCCGATCCGATCGCACGAACGCAGCGGTCAGTTGCCGATCCGTTCAGACTGGTGATGGTGGCACGGTTTGAACGCCAGAAGCGCGCCGATGTTGTAGTTGAAGCTTTACAGCTACTGGACGAGCGAGTCACGTTGACCTTGGTTGGTGATGGTGAGCTACGGCCGAAAATCGAATCGCGTGTCCATGAACTAGGGCTCCGTTCCCGGGTGACATTCGTTGGAATCGCCGATCCGCTTCCGTACCTTTGCAGCGCTGACGCGTTTGTCTTGGCATCCGACTGGGAGGGGATGCCGGTGACAGTCCTCGAAGCAATGCGTGCGGGATTGCCTGTGGTCGCTAACGACTTGTTAGGTAACAGGGAGGCTGTTGGACCAAACACCGGTTTGCTGACGGCCTTGACCCCAGCCGGATTTGCGAAAACTATCGAGTCGCTCTTCAACGATCCGGTGCGCCAAACTGAACTGGGTCGTGCAGCGCGCGCTCGCTGGGAGTCGCTTTTCACCTCGTCTCAGATGGCGGCCGAGTACGAGGCGCTTTACCGTCGCATGCTGCCGTGATTTGGCGAACAAACGTACGTCGTCTGCCGCGAGTTGAGGTACGATTTCGGATCGTCCCCTAAGGGTCCTCCTAGACACCCATGTGTCCGCGCTCAGCAACCCTCTCTCCTGCGTAGGAGGAACCAAATGGCTTCCATATCTGAACCCGACCGTGCAAAACTCTTTATGGCTTTAACAAATACTCTCGGAAACGACGAGGCACAAACCTTGAGCAGTGCGCTAAACCTCGACAATCAACTTGCTACTCGCGATGAACTTAGGACCGAAATCATGTCGGTTCGGGAAGACATTCGCGGTCTCGAAGCCCGGTTTGACCAGATGGATAGCCGGTTCGATCGGGGCGATGACCGGTTTGATCAGGTGGATCGCCGTTTTGAACAGGCTGCTGATCAGATGGATCGCCGTTTTGAACAGGCTGCTGCAGGTGTTGACCTCCGGTTCACACAGCTCGAAGCG
>JANMEI010000732.1:0-3014 GCA_031376865.1 Acidimicrobiia bacterium
GATCGTTGGTGTTTGCCAACGTAGGTGAGGACGAGGTGTATTCGTGGTGGGGTGGCTATTCCCCACAGACCGGGATGCGTTCGTTAGGAACGCCTCGGGGGTTTTTGTCCAACGTGCTCAGTTGGGGGGGCCATCCGCTGCTGCCGTGGTTGAGCTTCGTGTTCGTCGGAATGGCCATTGCCAAGCTTGATCTTCGATCGGTCAAGACCAAAGGAGTGCTGCTGGCGGCAGGTGCTGCAGGGTTGATCGTCGGCTACTCGTTGCGTTTCATCGGGAATGGTGTGTTGCCTGAGCGATGGAAGTGGGCAGCGTCAACGGGGGCTGGCGACTTCGGCCGATTCCCTCCCTTTGGTAAAGCTATGCCCCCATATGTGTTGTCGACTGTTGGGAGCTCGGTGTTCTTTTTGGTGCTGGTGCTGTGGATCGCCCAGCGATTTCCCACTGCTCCTCCAATCCGGTTGCTGGCGCGAGCTGGCAAGCTGACCTTCACGATTTACATTGCTCATGGGATCATTCCGTGGCTGCTGGCAGACCGAAAGTGGGTGGGTCAAAACTTCGGGCTTCAACGTTCGATGCTGATTGCGCTGGCTAGTTGGCTGGTGGCGGTCACAGTGGGCGCAACGATTCACCGACTCTTTGGAATCGGGCCGTTGGAATGGTTACTTCGTAAGTTCAGCGGTAAGGAACCCCGTCAGCTCCGCCGAACCGTGTTACGGAAGCAGCTGTTGATACTGCGGGTGTGTCTCAATGAAGGAAGCAACATAGGGACACGATGGGAGAACCGCCATCTCCGCCGCAACCAATTCTTCCAACACATGAGTCACGAGTTTTCCAGCCAAACCTTGGCCTCGGTAGTGCGGTTCTGTGACGGTGTGAGGAAGTTCAACGGTGGTGTCGTCGATGAAATAGTCGGCGAACGCTGCCACCACACCATCGATCAACAACTCGTACCGTGCCTCGGTTTTTGCAAAGGTGATTTCCCTCATGCAAGAAGGGCTTCGACGGTGGAAGTGATCTGTGCACGTACGGTGTCATCGATGATGCCGGCCTTTGCATCGATCAATTCGCCCAATTTGGCCACGTGAGTTCCCGGGATGACGATTTCGGCTTTGAGGAACTCTGACATCTTCTGCACGTATTCAGCACCGGGCAAACCAGCAGCGGTGCCAGGTGATGCCGTAATCAGCGCAATACGTTTCCCGGCAATCGCAGAATTTCCCCACGGGCGGCTGAGCCAATCGATCAACGCTTTGATGGTGCTGGGAACGGTGTAGTTGTAGGTAGGAGTTGCGATGATCAGTCCGTCCGCTGCGGCGATTCGGGCCCGAAAGTCAACCGCAAACGAGTTTTCCGCATTGTCATGATCCTCGTTGTAATGAGGGATGTTGGCAAGATCCAACCTGTCGACGATGAGTCCCCGTGTTTGAAGTTGACTCTCGGCCTCGGCAAGTAGCAACGAATGGACTGACGCGCTACGAAGCGAACCGGAGACAGTAACAATCGAAGGGGGCATTAAAGAAGCCTAACTGCGAAGCGGGCTAACTCGTTGAAGACCCAACATCATCCCCACCGCCATGCCGAGCCACAGCAATCCGTTTCCGGCAAACAGTGTGACGTCAAGAAGAAGAAGCGGCGCGATCGAAAGGAGCAACCCAACAGACCACAGTCCGCCCTTTATGCTTCGCTGAACGATTGTCAGTATCAGTGCGCTGACAAGTGCTGCTCCAACAGCGCCGAGTGCAGCGAGTACGTACAGCCACACGTTGTGCACCACCAGAGTCTCCTGCGACAACGATTTGATGTCTGGATTGGCTTCGATGGCATCTAGGTATCCACCGGGTCCGACGCCGACCACCGGGTCCAGCCTCCAGATGGCAACTGCTTGTCGGTTGAGCGCCATGCGTCCGGAGCCCGCCTGCTCGGCTCCTGAAAATGAAGTTTCGGCGCGCTGGGTCCAGCCATCGGATCGGACAACTCCCGTAGCTGCCACCGTGAGCAGCATCATGAGGCCAACTGGCGCTAGACGACGGCGTTGTTTCGATCCGAATGTCAGGGCTACAACAATTGCGAGTGAAACGATCGCAGATCGACACATTGACAACCCAACGAGCGCGCTTCCGAAGAAGGCGACCACGAGAACCAAACTTCGGTCGAGACGTCGCAGCTCGTGATTCGAAAAAAATGCAAGTGTGATCGCCACGGCGACTACCGAATAGATGCCGAGTTGATTCGCGTGTCCAAGTGTGCCCGAAGGCGAGAGCTGGCCGGCGATCCGCCGAAATCCTGCTTCTGACTCAGCGAAGTAGCCGTGTCCGACAGCCTGGTTAGCTCGCAACTGAAGAATGCTGACAATTGACTGTATGCATATGAAACCAAAAACGGTCCGGATGGTCAATCGACTCTCGCCTACTTGGCTGAGTCGTTTCATACCCAAAGCGGCTACGATGGCCACAGTCACGTTGATGAGGGTAGTTGCAATGCGCACATATGGATGAATCACATTTGCGATGATGATCCATGTCATGAAGGCGGCGGCGCTGAGAGCAAGCGGGGTGGCCGGGCTCCTCTTTTTGGATGCAACCCATGAGGCCAGCGCCCAGAGACCAAGCAGAGCTAACAAGAAGAACGGTATTCGACCTGCGCCGAGTTGGATCGGTCCAACAGCGAGTGGTGTCGAGATGGCAGTGGCGATGATTCCCGCAGCGAGAGCGCCATTGAACCACCGCCCCCAACTCGACGGAGTCATCGACGTACGGCGCTCAGCTGTGAGACCCGGACGGGCATCGAGTCGGGATCCCGCGGTGAGCATTGCTTCAACATCGGCCCCACAACCGTGCACCTTGAGAATATGTACTCTCGCAACGTTCTGGTCGCCTATTCTGGGCTTGCCCAGGAAGGGTGGCAGAGCGGCCGAATGCACCAGTCTTGAAAACTGGCGAGGTGAGAGCCTCCGTGGGTTCAAATCCCACCTCTTCCGCGTAGATGGTCTTGGTCCTGGAGCGGCTTGTCGCTTC
>JANMEI010000736.1:0-3488 GCA_031376865.1 Acidimicrobiia bacterium
CGAACAAACATGAACGCAGTGAAGCAGTTCGATCGACTCTGTCGGACCGTGCGCCGCCATGCTGTTGCAATCACCGTCGACCGGTGCTTGCATCTGAAGACTGCGATTACTTCGCTACCCGACGGATCGTTGATCGCTGTGCGCGGATGGGTCGACACCACGATGTTCGAACGCCTTGGTTATACCGTGCACTTGGCCTCGGAAGATTCAGGAGGTGACGTGCTGTGCGTTGGCAACGATGTCATCCTTCCGGCCGATGCCCCCGAAACCGCTGCGATGATTCGAGGCCTTGGGTTCGAGGTTCATCAGATCGACGTGAGCGAACTGCAAAAGATCGAGGCCGGCGTTACCTGTTTAAGCGTCTTGATCTAGGACCAAATTCGAAGTTGTTGAACCGTTTGTCGCGCGGCACGCGACAAACGGTTCAACAACTTCGGGTTGGAGCACGACAGCGATCCGTTGGCGGGTGATGTGATCTCTGCAATTGGTCGTTTGTATCCAGACAAGTGATAGCGAAACAGGCTCGTAAAACGGTGATGCAACATCACACACATTTGGCGAATCTGCGGAAGGAGAGATACGGCGTACCTTCGACGGAACTAACTATTCAGTGGGCATCATCAATTGGACGGGATCACCGACGTTGACTATGCCCGGTGTGGTTACATCGGCATTCAGTGCGAGGCGGCCGCGGAATCTGCGAACAATGTCGCGAAGGACTTCCGGATCGCGATCGAGCGTGTCGGGGTCCACGGTTGTCATCGGGCACCGCGCACGAAGCGAGTCAAGGTAGATAACTGCTTCACCGATTTTAAGGGAGCAGCCTTCCCAGTTCGATTCCGCCATTCCTTCGACCCCGCCAATCACAATGTTCGGTCGTAAGCGCCTCACGTCTCGTCCAAACTCGGAGATGGCGCCATCAGTTGCGACCAGCAACGGCAACACATCGAAGCGCTCGACTCCGCCGTAAAAGGCTACCGAAGCATCGTCGCCAGCAGCTTGTCGAACAAGCGCTAACGCTTCAGGAGAATCCCACGGAAAATTGTCTATGAGGGGTGTTCTTGTGGCTGGATCAAGACTTCCCCGGAGGCCAAGGAGATGGTGCTGTCGTCGAGATGTCCGAACCCCCTCCGGGCCGCGAACGTGAACGATGCGGTCACCGGTCACGCCGTTAGGTGTGAGCTCGACACTTCGACGCTCTTCTCCGGCAAGTGTCTTGACGGGATATCGCCACAGCTGTTTCACGTACAGCTGAGTTGTCGAGTTGGGAGCCCCACTCATTGCAATGGAATCCCTTCTGTGTCGCCCTCGACTCGGGGGCCGAATATTCGCCGATGTGATTCGTCAATCGGCACGTCATTGATACTTGCTTCCCGTGTTGCCATGTACCCAAGAGCGTCGAATTCCCAGTTTTCGTTGCCGTACGAGCGGAACCACTGCCCCGAACTGTCGTGCCACTCATACTGAAATCGCACCGCAATTCGGTTAGCGGTGTAGGCCCACAGATCCTTTCGCAACGCGTACTGAAGTTCGCGTTCCCACTTGCTAGAAAGAAACGTGACTATCTCGCCACGTCCACATATGAATTGATCTCGGTTTCGCCATTTGGAATCTGGGGTGTAGGCAGAAGCGACGCGCTCGGGATCTTTGGTGTTCCAAGCGGATTCTGCCAGGAGCACCTTTTGACGAGCTGTCACTTCGTCAAAGGGAGGAAGGGGGCGCGTGGCGCAGGAGTGTCGGTCATTATTGGTCCTTCAAGATTGTTGGTACGCGGACAGGTGAGCGATCGAAGCGTTAGATCGCAACAATAGGGAAATCGATTTCAACATCTGCAGCTTTGTTGAAGTAGTTGGTGAGCACGTTCAGGGCAACATGGCCAATTGCCTCAGCGATCTCGGCATCGTTGACCCCTGCGGACTTCAGAACCCTGACATCGTGGGCCGACACCGCCCCGTGGTTATTGTTCACAGCGATGGCGAAACGCAGTATTGCAGCCGTCTTGTTGTCGACTGAATCGGCGCGGCGTGCATCGGCAATTTCTTGTGCAGACAGTTTGGCCACATGTTCGGCCAAATACGTGTGTGCCGACAGGCAGTACTGGCACGAGTTTGCCTGCGCAACGGCAAGCGCAATTTGTTCTCGGGTCGACGCCGACAGAACGCCTGATGAAAGCGCGCCGGATAGCTCGAGATAGCCCTTCAGAACGGCCGGGCTATTGGCCATCGCACGAGTCATGTTGGGTGTGACCCCAAGTCCCCGTTGAACCGCAGCAAGTAGTTCGGCTGCAGGTCCCGTGGCTGTCTCGGTTTGAATCAATGGAAGGTTGCTGATGAAAGGTCCTTGGTGTAATGGTAAGTAGTCGACGTACCATTAGCATGATAGGCACATTTTCTAACGACTAAGACAATTGTTATCATTAGGATATGAGCAACCTGAGAACCAAGCGGAATTGGATTCTTCCCGAAGAACCACGCCCTCTTCGGCTGGTGAATTCCATCTGGGCTGAGCGACAACAGCTTCACGATGACTTGTCGGACGCAGCCGATCTCTCAGCGTGGATGCTCTCTGCAGGCTTCTCTCATCAACGAGTCGTGCGTGCCTCGTCGGTCGTCCAATTCCAAGAGCTGCGAGGCGCAATTCGCCGGCTCACAGCCTTCGTGACGAGCGACGAGCGCGGGTTCGGAGCAGTCGATCTTGACCTTGACGTCGCCGTGTCTAAGGTGAACGACGTGGCAGCTCAAAGTCCGATCGTGACAGTAATGAAGCGGTCACGAAATCGTCTCGTTCGCAGCGATGTCGTTGGATCGAGGAGCGTTCAGACGGCATTGTCCACGGTGGCGGTTGAAGCAATCGAACTGCTGACCGGCGAGCACAGCCACCTCATCACGGCATGCAAAGCACCGGGCTGCGTTCTCTACTTTCTGCGGGACGATCCAAGACGTAACTGGTGCGGTGATGCATGCGGAAATCGCGCCCGCGTCGCTCGCCACTACCAGAAGAGCAAGTTGTAATTGCGAGTTACTGGCGCGCCGAACGGGTAACCGCGTACAGCTCCGTGGAGTGGTTCAGGCGACGCCAACAAGGTTGCTGATGTGGTGTCTACGTGAGCTGCTTGACGTCGATAGCCAGCGCGACGAGCCCGGCCACGGCGATACTCATCCACGCAACTCGGTTCAGTCCGCCAAACGTTGCGGTGGCGCGTAACGTGCTCACTCGTGGGTCGGCGTTCGCTGTTGTCAGGAGAAACACCAGGGCGATCCCGAGGACAACGATCGGGATCGTGGGTGGAAAACTAATCGTGGCAATGATCGGGATGGCCCAACGAAGTCGCGGCCGGTTTGTCCATGAGTCAGGGCGTCGAACGTAGGTCACCGCTGGCCCGATCAACGTGCCGAATAGCCCGGGCAGGGCAACGAACAGCCCGATTGCAAGCCATGTTGGTTTGAGCTCGGTGAAGTCGATTCCATCGGAATGCACGAGCATCGAAC
>JANMEI010000741.1:0-3398 GCA_031376865.1 Acidimicrobiia bacterium
GCTTCGAATGCCTGCTTCGCAGTGCCAGCATCGTCGCCGGATCGTGCAAAGACAACCGATAACCGTTCACGCTCGTAGGGCACGATCTGGCGTACACGCGGCTCACCGAAGACCCTGCCAGTTTCGAACAATCGCACCGCACCATTTCGATGGTTAGCGTTGTGCTTCAATGCTCGCAGCAAACCGGGCAGCAATGAAGGGCGCATGATTGCTTCTTCGGCCACAAGCGGATTGGACAACCGAACCAACTTTTCGGTTGGTATACCAGCAGCTCGAACTTCTTCTTCACCAATCAACGTGGTCGTCCACGCTTCGTGTATTCCTCGAGCAGCTAGCAGTGACCGAACCGCTCGGCGATCGCGCTGTTTCGGAGACAAACGCCCAATGTGCGGCGACAGCGGCACAACCCGTTCAATGTTGTCGTAACCGAAATGCCGGCCAACTTCTTCGATGACGTTGATTTCTTCAGTGGCATCGGTTCGCCATGACGGGATCGTGACGTCGCTGAGGCCGGACGCAACGGGTGACGACACGAATCCAATCGGCACTAACAGCTTCACGATGGTTTCATCGTCAAGCTGGGTTCCGAGTACGAGGTTGACACGGTCAGTACGTACACGTACAACACGAGGAACAGGCACACCAGAAGGTCGAAGGTCATCAAACGAAACAACCTTCAAATCAGGACACGTCTCGCGTACGAGCTCACAAAATCGAACCGCAGCAGCTGTAATTGCCTCAGCGTCAGCGTTGCGTTCGTAACGAGCCGAGGCCTCGGATCGAAGACCAAGTTTCTTCGAGGTGCGAGCAATAGCCATCGGTGTCCAGTGGGCAATCTCAAGCAACAGACGCGTCGTTCCATCAGTGACTTCCGAAGTCATCCCGCCCATCACGCCAGCAATAGCCACGGCTGTTCCGGTGCCATCTTGGATGACGCCATCGTTAACCCCGCTGGTAGACAGCGTCCGCTCTTTGCCGTCAAGCGTCATCAGCTTCTCGCCCTCGACCGCCCAGCGAACGCCGATCCGATGGCCCGCAAGCGCATCGATATCGAACGCGTGGGACGGTATGCCCATTTCCAACATCACAAAGTTGGATGCATCAACCAGATTCGAAATTGGCCGCATGCCACCAGCATTCAGTCGATCCTGAATCCATTGCGGTGACGGAACAACCTGAACACCTTCGATAACGGTGGTGGTCAGACGATCGCACAGGTCGTGAGCAGTAATGGTGTCAAGTCCGCGAGGGGCAACATTCAGCACTGCAAGGTTGCGATGGACGGGGTCGGTAAAGGTCAACCCGAGTTTGGCTGCCAGGTCGCGAGCGATTCCTCGGACCGACATTGCGTCAGGCCGGTTGGCTTCCACATTGACATCGAAGACGGCATCTGTTTGCAGCCCCAACGCTTCCTGAATGGGTTTGCCGAGTGGCGCAGACTCAGGCAAAATCATGAGGCCGCTGGCGTCTGTCGTGAGGCCAAGTTCCGGCCCGGAACACAGCATTCCGTTGGATGGTTCGCCACGAAGTTTGCGGGCCTCAATTTTCAGCCCGCTGGGCATCACGGTGCCGAGCGTGGCCAACGGCACTCGATCACCGACGTTGAAGTTCCACGCACCGCACGCAATCTGTGCGATTGGGTCAGCACCATCAGCGACGCGCACGTCGATGAGTCGCACCTTGTCAGCATTTGGATGTGCGCGAATCACCACCACCTCAGCAACGATGACACCGGCCAGATCCCCTCCGCCAGTGTGTTCCACACCTTCGACGACAAGACCAAGAGAATCCAATGCGTTTGTCACTTCGGCAGGCCCGAGCGTCAACGTTGGAATGAGTTCGCGCAACCACGAAAGGGAAACAAGCATGATCAGTAATCCTTACGCGTACTTAGAACTGCCGCAGCAGGCGAACGTCATTGGCGAGTAGATCTCGCAGGTCAGCAAGGTTGTGTCGGTTCATGGCCAACCGGTCGATGCCGAAACCCCAGGCGAAGCCGGTCCATTCCTCAGGATCAACTCCGCCAGCGCGCAACACATTTGGGTGCACCATGCCGCAACCGCCCAGTTCAATCCAACGGGTGTTGCTGCACACACGACACCCGGTTGTACAAAACGGACAGGTGATGTCGAACTCAGCACTTGGTTCGGTAAAGGGAAAGAACCCGGGGCGAAGGCGAGTGCGAAGATCGTCACGACCGAAGTACGACGCAATGAACGAATCGATGGTGCCAGCCAGGTGGCCGAGCGAAATGCCCTTATCGATCACGAGTGCTTCGATTTGATGGAACACCGGAAGGTGTCGCGCATCAGGTGTGTCGCGGCGATAACACCGGCCTGGCATGACCGCGTAGATGGGTGGCTGCATCTGCTGCATCACCCGAATCTGCATGGGGCTGGTATGTGTACGTAGAACCACATCGCCGGGTTCGCCAGAGTCCACTTGAAACGTGTCATGCATGGTGCGGGCGGGGTGACCCGGAGGGAAGTTGAGCGCTTCGAAGTTGTACCAGTCGGTTTCTGCCTCCGGCCCTTCGAAGACGGTGAAGCCCATCCCGATGAAGATGTCTTCGAGATCCATGGTGGTTTTCGTAATGAGGTGCAGATGGCCTACTTCGCCGTCGGATCGCACCTCACCGAGGTCCATCCGTTCAGCGTCGAGTTGCACTCGACGAGCAACCACCTCCAACTCCAGGCGACGATCCGCAATGGCGGTGATCACGGTCTGGCGAGAAGCGTTGAGTGCCGCACCGGCTTCTTTGCGCTCGTCGGAAGTGAGCGAGCCGAGCGATTTGCTGAGCTCGGTGTACCGGCCCGCTTTGCCAACCCGAGCAATTTCCACCGCCTTTAACGCGTCTAGCGAGTCAGCACTGGCGACCTCGGCTCGGGCATCAGATTCAAGGGAGACCAATTCGGCGACAAGGGCAGCAACTGCAGACACGCCACTATTCTGCCCCACCCTCGACCGACTGCCCGAAACTTATGCACAGCTGCACCATTTTCGGGCACTCGTTCTTGGATTCAGGTGCCTGCCCGTTGCCGAGCCGCCTCGAAACACAACACCGATGTCGCCATGCCGACGTTTAATGACTCGGTCCGGCCATGCATAGGAATAGTGATCCAACCATCGAGCATCGAGCTGACCTGATCGTCGAGGCCATGACCCTCGTTACCCATCACAATGGCAACTGATCCGGACAGTGTCCCTGCATCGCAGTAGTTGACACCCTCGGTCATGGCCGTGCCGAGCAAGCGCACTCGTTCGTTGCTGAGGTGCCCGAGAGAACCCATCACGTCATCGGACTGAACCGTTGGGAGATGGAACAGGGCACCCGCCGAGGACCGAACTACCTTCGGACTGGAGAGATCCACACTGGTACCTAAGAAAACCGCCGCCAC
>JANMEI010000751.1:0-4880 GCA_031376865.1 Acidimicrobiia bacterium
CTCGCCGACGGCAAAATCGTCGACGAGATGCGCGACCCCACCGAAGATTTGGTTCTTGCCCGAATGCGCCGATTCGGTCGCTGAGCAAAAGGTATCCATATGTACAAACTCGTTCTACGTAATCTGTGGGCATATAAACGTCGGCTACTCACCAGCGCATTTGCGGTGGTGCTTGGTGTGTCGTTCCTGTGCGGCTCGTTCATCTTCACCGACACCCTGAAGGGCCTTTTCACCGACCTCTTCACATCGGCAACTAAGGGCGTTGACGGTGTCATCCGCGCCGAGGAGGGCTTCGACCTAGGCAACCAAGGCGGGCCTTATGACGAAGGTCGATCGTTGCTCGACATTCAGCAGGCCGATGTGCTTCGCAAGGTGACCGGCGTAGCGGCGGTCGATCCTTACTACACCGGCTATGCGCAAGTCTTGAACAAAAAGGGCAAGTTGGTTCGCACCGGCGGTGCCCCCACTTTTGGTCAACTGTGGCAAGACGATGCCGAACTCAGTTCGTACGAAATTTTCTCGGGGAAACCACCAGTTGGTGACAACGAAGTAGTGCTTGATCGAGGCCTCATGAAAACCACCGGCTACAAGTTAGGCGACAAGGTCAAGATCAACACCAGCGGACCCGTTGTCGAGTTCACGATTGTGGGCGACGCAACATTCGGATCATCCGATAGTGCCCTCGGTGCCACCGCTGTGTTTTTCTCGAAGAGCCGCGGCACCGAGTTGATGGGCAAGTCCGGTCAGGTCCAAGGCTTCTTGGTTCGGGCCAAAGAGGGCGTCACACAACGCGAACTTGCTCGCGCAATTCGTTCCGAAGGTGGAGCGTTAACCAGCGTCACCGGCGCCAAGCTTGATGTCATCACCGGCAAGGCGTATGAGCGCGAACAGCAAGAGTTTGTGAACACCATTTTTAAGTTCATCAACTATTTCTTCACGGCGTTTGCAGTGATCGCGTTGTTCGTCAGCGTGTTCGTGATCGCGAACTCGTTCTCGATCGTCATCACCCAACGCAACAAAGAAATGGCGATGCTGCGTACTCTTGGTGCCAGCCGCAAACAGGTGGTCCTTGCGACCTTTGCTGAGACACTCGTGGTCGGTCTGATTGCCTCGGCAGTCGGCATCGTGGCGGGGTTCGCCGTGGCCTGGCTGATCCGCAAAGGCTTGGAATGGCAAAGTGGCGGTGATGGCAGCGGTCTTCCATCATCAGGTTTCAAGCTGTTGCCGCGAACCGTCATTGTTGGGATGGTGGTCGGGACGGTCGTCACCGTCATATCGGCAGTGTTTCCTGCGCTACGCGCCTCACGGGTAAAGCCTCTGGCAGCGTTACAAGCAACCTCGCTAGACCGCGCCGCAACCTCAAAAGTCCGAGTCGGGCTCGGCATCTTTACTGCGTTGGCTAGCGTTTCCATGTTGGTCATCGGGCTCGGTGGCAAGGGTGGTACTGGCGCCCGCAATGTTGGCATCGCTGCAGGGTTGTTTCTCATAGCTACCATCTTCCTTGGACCCTTCGCAGCTCGCCCCGTCGCTGGAGTCCTCGGTCGGCGTTGGTATGGCTGGGTCATCACCGTGTTCGGGGTGATCTTTGGTTTGCTCGCACCGATCGCAACGTTTGGTTTGATGCTGCTCGCGTTGAAATCGTTCCTCGATGGCCCTGGCATTTTCAAGGGAGTCATCAGCGTTCTAGCTATTGGCCTTGTTCCTATCACTGCGCTCGCGGGGTGGAGCCTCTTTCGGACAGGACTTTCGGCAGGCGACGTCACCGGGCAGATTGCTCGCGAAAACTCCGTTCGCAATCCAACTCGCACCTCGGCCACTGCGCTTGCGTTAACCATCGGCACCGCTGTGGTGTGTGCCATCTTGGTGTTGTCGCAATCGTTGAAGGGCACCTTTCGCGGCGCATTGGAAAAGTCGGTCAAATCTGACTTTGTGGTGGCCAGCGGTACCGATTTCGGTTTTCCGAAAGAGGTAGAAGATCGAATCAAAAAGATCCCTGGGTTTGTGGCGTCGTCAGGTAGCCGGTTCACTCGTTCGGAATTCCGTGGCAAGGACCGAGGCATGGGGATCGTCGATCCAGTCGGCATCTCGCAGGTGGTCAACTTGGGGGACGTGCAAGGCGACATGACAAAACTAGCCGAGCCCGACACTATTGCTGTCGATCAAAAGTCGGCGAAGGACAACAACCTGAAACTTGGCGACATTCTGGAGGAGAAGTTTCCCAACGGCACCGTTGCCAAGATGAAACTGGTTGCAACGTATGACAACGCCGAAGGTTTGGGAAACACCTACTACCTCATCGGTCGCGAGAACGGCGAGCGGTTGGCACCAAGCGAGGTTGCCAACTTCATCTATGTCAAAACCGACGGCAAGGATCGCAAAAAGTTTCAAGCTGCTGCCGACAAAGCATTGGCAGATTTTCCTTCTGCTGAGTTGAAAACGAAGAAGCAGTTTGCTGATCAGCAGGTAGGCCAGTTGAACCAGTTCCTGGCCATCGTGAACGCGTTACTGGCGTTAGCGATCATCATCGCCATCCTGGGCATTGCCAACACATTGCGCCTCTCGATTTTCGAGCGAATACGAGAGATTGGGTTGCTGCGAGCCGTGGGGCAAAGCCGCAATCAGGTACGCGCCATGATTCGCTGGGAAGCAATTGTGGTTGCTACGTTCGGTGCCTTGTTAGGCATGGTGATCGGCACCGGCTTCGGGTCGGCATTGGTACGTGTACTGGGTAAAGACGGATCAGTCAAACTGTCGCTACCCTACGCACCGATCCTTGGCCTTGCCCTGTTGGCATCGCTCGTTGGCCTCTACGCAGCTCGTAAGCCAGCTAAGGATGCTGCCCGTATGAACATCTTGCAGGCGATCGCTACCGATTGACCTGCTGACCGACCCGCTGACCGACGGCCTAGTCGAGGTCGTCGAGCGGCGAGGCTGAGAGGCGCTTGACCTTCGGGTTTGCACCCCGAGTTTTGGTCATGTCGAACGCCCGGGCCAACAGTGGACTGGTTGACTTGTCGGCCTCGACTTCATCGGCGGTGGCCGACGTTCTCTTGTTCGAAGGCATCTTGGTCGACGGAGTTGCCAATGGCTCTTCGGGCGCCGCTGCGTACGCATCGGGGAAGTCGTAGCTCCCGCCGCTCATAGACATTTGTCCATCGGCCGCGTCGTCTTGACCGGTGGTCACCACACCGTCATTGGGGCGACCCTTGGAAGCAGCCGTCGCAGCAGCACTTGGTGTGATCAGCTTGCGCCGTTTCCGTTCCTTGCGCACTGGCACAACCCGTGCGTCATCATCATCGTCATCAAGCAGGTCGTCGTCGATGTCATAGGGCGCACCATCAAACAAGTAGGGCTCGATCACACGATTATCGACCAACGTCCATCCACGTGGCACCACGACCCGTTCCGCGTGGTTGTAACACAGCATTCCGGCGCCAACTTCATCGACTTCCATATCGATGGAGACAACTCGGTTGGCCATGTCCAGCATCAAGCGGGCCGATGCAGGTCGCGAACAATCGTTACGCCCACACAACGGAGCAGGATGGACTGACGAACGATCCGCGCCGTCAACCCCTTTCACCTTGCCCATGGCCTCACACGGTAGCGGGTGAAGCGGAACCAGCGGGAGACCCTTCAGATCTTGCCCGCCCTGCCACCTCGGCAACGGGAGGATGCGTCAAAGCCGCACGCACCCACAGCACACTTGCCCAGTACGACACTGCACCCACAATGTGCAGCATCACTAGCTCCGCTGGCACCTGGTTAAACCATTGCGTGTATCCAATTGCACCCTGCACAAAGACCACGGCCAGCAGAACCTTGATGCGTCGTTGTAACTCGGCAGCGTCTCGTCGACGAAACGCTTGGCGAGCCAACGCAACCACACAGACCAACGACAGCCATGCCGCCAGCGAATGCCAGCGCGCCACCGTACTCATGGCGAAGCCAAGTCGCTCCGAAATCTCATCGCCGGCATGCGGCCCCGACCCGGTCACTAGGGTTCCGAGGAACAAGGTCAATGTAGCGCTGCCGAGCAACGCCCGGCCCAACATGGTTTCGGTTGATCCGAACGCGTTGACCCGCGAGTTGCCCAACAGGCTGTGTGTCGGCCGATCTTCGCCTGACCGATGAAACACCATAACCCCTGCAGCTAACGCGGCAATGGCAAGCAGGAAGTGGCTCAACACCCAGGTCGGCGGCAACGCCTTTTTGACCATCAGCCCACCCAACACGGCGTTGCCCATAATTGCGACCACTACAACGATCGCCGGGCGCACCAGGTCACGTCGATACGGAACGCGGACCAGGGTGGCCAGCACACCGATTCCTGCGGCCAACACGCAGAGGCCGGTGACGATGCGGTTGCCAAACTCGATGAGTCCGTGCGCATCGTTGAGCTCGGGCGTCACACTTCCGTTGTTGCAGGTGGGCCAGTCAACACAACCCAACCCGCTGCCGGTTAGCCGAACTGCAGCTCCGGTCAAGATGATGAATCCCAACAGCACAGCGCTGACCAACGCAACACGGCGCAGTGAGTTGGGTGAGACGCGCACCCACCGGCCGAGCACCACGATGGCAATACCCATGACGGCCAACGTATTGATGGCCGACGGCAGGTACTTGATAGCTCCTTTGTCTTTCAGTGCGCTTTGAGCCCCACCGCTGAGCACCGTCAGGCCAACCAGTCCGGCCACCACCAGGAACGCCTTTCGCGGCACCCATGTTGCGATCGACCGAACCCACGTGACAATCCGACCATCGACGGGTTGAGCAGAATCGCGCTGAACCGCAGCCGTGTTCCACGACGACAGCCGCTCTGCGACGGAACTCATCAGTCGCCCCAATGACGTGGCTCGAGGAACGGGTCGCCGTACATG
>JANMEI010000765.1:0-1426 GCA_031376865.1 Acidimicrobiia bacterium
TTGGCGGCGGCTTTGCCGCTCGTTGAAGACGATTTGGTCATCGACGGTTACTCCCAAATCAGACGGGCGTGCGTTCGAAATCGTAGTCCACGTAGCCGACCTTGACCGGCACGTAGATGCGGTTCGACGTCACGGATATACCGGTGACTGTTAAGAACAACTGAAGGACAGCGTTCTTACCGGCAGCCCGTTCACTAAACGGATGGGCGTGAATGAGACCGTCATCATGAGCATGGATGCCGACGGTGTCTTCGTCTCCAGTGCCGTTGATTGGCTCGAGCCACTCGGCACCCGCCGATTGTGCACAGTCATAGATGCCGTACGCAGCATGAATGTGCGAGTTCGTCAGATAGTCCTTGTAGCGGGCTTCGGCTGTCACCAATTCAGGAGCACCGGGCTGGTCCTCGTACGTTTCTCGCGCAGCCCTAACCAACTCAAACTCGAGTTCTGCTACTTCCATCGTTTTCTGATAGGGAGGCTCGTTCGGGGGCGCTGCGTCCACCGCTACGTCTGTTGATGAGTTGCAACCAGCGAGAAGAAGTACTGACACCATCGCTGCCGCACCGTGTTTCGCTCTTCCCCTCACTGCTGGTGTGGTCATAGGTGGTCCTTCGACTCTGTTGATCACGGAATATGAATCAACTCCAGTGTAAGAGCGCTGGTAGCGTCTCATCTTCGTGGCCCTCATCATTCAGAAGTTTGGCGGCAGCAGTGTTGCTGACCCCGAGCGCATTCGCATGGTCGCCGACCATGTGGCGCGCACCGTTCGTCGAGGTAATCAAGTGGTCGTTGTTGTGTCCGCAATGGGCAAAACCACAGACGATTTGATTCGCCTTTCCAACGCAGTTCTTACTAACGAAAGTGCACCGGTCGAAAAGGCCACGAAAAAGGGTGATCTGCCGGTGCGCGGTGACTCCCGCGAGATGGACATGCTGTTGTCCACCGGTGAACGAATCTCCGCCGCACTCGTAGCGTTAGCGATCGAAAACCTTGGTGTCCCCGCCGCCAGTTTCACTGGCAGCCAGGTCGGCATCGTCACCGACAACACGCATGGCCGCGCCAAAATCATCGAAGTGAAAGGTGACCGGTTGCGCCAAGCACTGGCTGCCGGAATGGTGCCTGTGGTCGCAGGGTTTCAAGGCGTGTCGATCACGAATGATGTCACCACCCTTGGCCGTGGTGGGTCCGATACCACCGCTGTTGCTATCGGGGCAGCACTGAAGGCTGACTCGTGCGAGATCTATACCGACGTCACCGGTGTGTTCACCGCCGACCCACGTGTAGCGCCCAAAGCGCACCGCATGAAGCAAGTCAGCTTCGAAGAAATGTTAGAGATGGCAGGCTCGGGGTCTGGCGTGGTCGCGTTGCGCGCCGTCGAGTTTGCTAGCCGACACAAAGTGTCATTGCATGTCCGGTCCAGCTTCAC
>JANMEI010000766.1:0-1362 GCA_031376865.1 Acidimicrobiia bacterium
GGGCCTGTTTAATACTTTGTGTGAGACGTCGGTATTGTCCTGAAAGGACGTGTACGTATGAAAACTACTCAGAGTGTTGTTAAGCCGTTGATTGATGATTCGGCTTTGGATCGTTTGATGGCTCAAATTGATGCTGAAGGCTTGGAGCTACTTGGGCCTGACGGGATCTTGACGGAGTTGACATCACGGATCATGAACCGTGCGATGCAGGCCGAGTTGACGGATCATCTTGGCTATGAGGCCGGCGATCCTGCCGGTCGCGGGTCCGGGAATAACCGGAACGGAACCAGCCCGAAAACAGTGTTGACTGACGCCGGCGCAGTACCGGTGTCGGTGCCTCGGGACCGTAACGGTGAGTTCGAACCACAACTAATCCCGAAGCATCAACGGCGCCTGAACGGCTTCAACGACATCATCATTTCGTTGGTTGCGAGGGGCATGTCAACCCGTGATGTTCAAGCCCATATCGCTGACGCTTACCAGGTCGATATATCCCCGGAACTGGTCTCCAAAATCACTGACGCCGTCCTTCCTGAGTTGCGGGCATGGCAGTCACGGCCTCTCGACGCCGTGTACCCGATCATGTATTTGGATGCCATCGTCGTGAAAGTCAGGGCTGACTCAGCAGTCGTGAACCGACCGGTCTATATCGCTCTGGGAATCGATACGGACGGCCGCAAACACGTACTGGGCTTATGGATCGGCAAAGGAGACGAGGGCGCCAAGTATTGGCTAAGTGTACTTACCGAAATCCGAAACAGAGGAGTGACCGATGTTTGTATCGTGTGTACTGACGGGCTAACCGGGTTCGGTGACGCTGTCACCACGGTGTGGCCCAAAGCAACCGTCCAGACGTGTGTGGTCCATTTGATCCGGAACTCGTTGAAGTACTGCTCCTACAGTGACCGCAAAGCTGTTGTGAAAGCCTTGAAACCGATCTACACCGCCCCAACCCTCGACGCCGCGTCTGATGCTATGGACACGTTCGAAACCGAACACGGCGCAAAATACCCGGCGATCGTGGACTTGTGGCGCCGGAACTGGGAACGGTTCATTCCGTTCCTCGAATTCGACCCAGCAATCCGCAAAATCATTTACACCACCAACGCGATCGAATCACTCAACTACCAACTCCGAAAAGTCACCAAAACGAAAGGACACTTCCCAACCGAAGACGCCGTGCTAAAGATCTTCTACATGGCGATTTGCAACATCGGCCACCACCGCGGAGGCGAGCTCGGCACCCACACCCAAGGCTGGGCCCAAGCACTCAACGCGTTCGCGATCGCCTTCCCCAACCGCCTCACCCCAACAAACCACTAACCCAAACAGACGATCTCACACAAAGTTCTTGACAAGCTC